>JABGTH010000286.1 GCA_018647275.1 Paracoccaceae bacterium | reverse complement strand
GCACGGGCGCAAGTTACCGTGAATTGGTTGCTTCACCAAGTTCGCGTATTGTCACGAAGCCGGTTGGCGGCGATGGCGAGCAATCTACAAGCTTGATTGATGTAAGTGGTATTGGTTTTTTCGATGGGCTGGCTGAGGCAATTTTGGATGCTTGCGCGTTTCTCGAAAAACGCTGATCATTTCGATCATTCTCTCACGAATAGCGCGCTACTGAAAAATGGCGCTGCTCCATTCTTTTAAAAACTGTTGACGTTTCAAACGATCAAGGAAAACCAACAGGCCGGGCCCTAGGGGGATACGCCGCAAGTTTTGACCTTGGTTTATGGGTTGTTCATTCCACGCTTCTGATAGCAGATGATCCATAAACAAACCCGCCGCTCTTTGTGCTTTACTGTCTTTTAGGATCAGTGCGGTTCGCAACATCACGGTCGCGTAGTCCTGAGGCTCAATGATTATGATCTTTTCGGCCAAGTCATCGCGGGCCGCTGCATAACTTCCCAGTACATTGTATGCGATCGCAATTTCGCCAGTGCTGACATCTTCGATCATGTCAGACGAACAACAGTATAGCTTAACTTTTAGTTGCCCCATCAACTCTGTCAGCCGCCAAAATGTTTCTGACGTGCGGCTGTCTTGGGTTGCGAAAAGGTAACCCAATCCTGATGTCCGCACGTCATAGGTTCCTATGCTCTGTTCATATTTTTTTGGTTGGCTGCGCAGCAATGTGATCAGTTCCGCGCGGGTTTGGGGGATTTTCTGCCCCTTAAAAGCGGCGCGATTTAATACGATTGTTGCGGGTTCTTGACTGAAGGCGAAAATGCTATTTCGCCACGTTCCCCAATTGGGCACAAGCGTTGTGGAACTTGAGTCAAAAGATTCTGCATAGCCGTCGTTAGCCAGTTTTGTTTGCAGGTCCATTGCGGATGATATCGCTATGTCGAACTGCGCATTTTCTTCAACGATAGCCGTGTTTATTTGGCTGCTGGATGCGGCAGTGTAGGTCACATTTATTTGGGGATTGGCGACCTGAAAGCTGGCGATGACGGGGGCGAAAACTGCGGTGTCAGTGGTTGAAATGATACTGAGTGTAGATGTGGCACCCTCAACGTTAAATTCTGTCTGTGCTTCAATCTCATAGGCGTGGGCCATCGAGGTCCACAGGATTAAGCAGGCAGTGATAAAGTAACGCATGCGCCGCTCCCTTTGGTGTTTTGTTTGAGAGTGAGGGTTCCGTTATGGGCTTTGGCCACTTCATTGGCGATTGTGAGGCCAAGGCCCGAGCCAACAGTCTGTCCAACATTAGTCCCGCGCGCGAAACGATCCGTTAGCGCGTCGATATTGTGAGCTTCAAAACCTGGCCCTTGATCTGCGACTGTTAGAACGACCTCTGCACCTTCCCGTTTGAGGGTAACTGTAATGACTGTTTCGTGTGGTGAATATTTAACGGCGTTGTCGATGACATTCGTCAGAGCGTTTTGTATCAGAATGGTGTCCCCTAAAACGATGCAATCGGGCGCGGTTGTTTGCACGAATCCAATGTCTTTCAGATCGGCAATCGGTGTCTGTCGCTCAACGATTTCTTCAATGATAGCCCTCAGGTCAAGTTTGCTCAGCTCAAGGTGATCTGTGCGGAAGGCAACCATTGCATGATCTAACAATTGACCGGCGGCGCGACTGCTTTCATCAACGGCCCGTATCATTTGTTTTAAAGCCACACGATTTTCTTCCTTCTCCACGCGGCGCAATGTGACTTCGGCTTGGGCACGTACTGTGGCCAGCGGAGTGCGCACACGATGCGCCGCTTCTGCAATGAAGTCTTCAGATTGACTGAGGGACCTGTCGAGGCGCGCAATAAAAGCATTGAGAGCCTGAGTGAGCGGTGCCATTTCAGAAGGAACAGGCGTCGTGACTGGACGAAGGTCTGCAGGGCCGCGCCGCGACACGGCGGCGGCGACGATGTTTAGGGGACGCACGCTGCTGCGTGCGGCCCAAACGGCAAGGATCGTTGC
>JABGTH010000186.1 GCA_018647275.1 Paracoccaceae bacterium | reverse complement strand
TGATGGATACGCAGCTAAAATTTGCGATGCTAGAACGTGCCATGCGCGGATTGGTTGCGGTTCATGCCGCGGGTCTTTCGCATGGCCGTCCGTTTCTAAAGGACATGACTGTAGGCGCGGATGACACTTTTCATTTCTTGGATCTAGAAGAGGATCCAACAGCACGGATGTCACTAGCGGATGCGCAAGCACGTGATGTTTGGTTGTTGTTGTCGTCTTGCACGGAGTTTTGCGAAGAGCCGTTTCAAGACCTTAACTATCTGTTGAATATATATTTTTCTGAATGCCAGGGGGATATTCTGGTCAATCTGTTTGCGCTGGGAAAAGCGCTGCGTCCCTATCGTCGGATCATATCCGTGCTGCGCGTCAAGGATGTGAGCAAAGATGTGACAGGTGCCTATTGGTCCGTTCGGGTTCTTGAAGATTTATAAGCTACCTTTGTCAGTGACCTATTTCCCAAACGAAAAAAGCCACCCCTAAAAGGGCGGCCTTTTTGAACTCTAGCTTGAAACAGCTAGGTCAATCTAACGATTAACCTTGGCGTGCTTTAAAGCGTGGGTTTGTTTTGTTGATCACGTAAACGCGGCCTTTACGACGTACGATACGGCAGTCGCGGTGGCGGCTCTTAAGCGAGCGAAGTGAGTTGCGTACCTTCATTGAGACGAACCTTTCTAAGTCTTGGCGCGAACCGCGCCGGTTAAATCACGTGCCCAACAAAGTTAGGCGGTTAAGCGGGTGTCTGACACAAGCCGGACAATCAAACAAGTGGTGGGCGATACAAGGATCGAACTTGTGACCCCTTCAATGTCAATGAAGTGCTCTACCGCTGAGCTAATCGCCCACTCTACCGCTTTGAACTCCAACACCCCTAATAAAAAGGGGCGCGAAAATCCGCGCCGGTAAGGGCCGTATAAAAGGAGTCGTTGCAGGGATCAAGGGCTTTTGGCTTATGTCATTCATACTATATGGTAAAAGCATCAAAGGACCGGATATGCCTAAGTTTGCTTACGAAGTAGTGCACCCTGAAAAGCACACATCTTGTGTTGTTTTGGCCTCGCCCCACAGTGGGCGGGACTATCCGTGGTCCTTTTTGCGCAAGACAGTTTTGGACGAACATTTCATTAGAACCTCTGAAGATGCCTTTGTAGACAGGCTTTTTGATTGTGCGCCACAATTTGGAGCCAGCTTTTTAAAGGCTGGGGCACCGCGTGCTTTTGTTGATTTGAATCGCAGCGCTGATGAATTGGACCCTGCGTTGATTGAGGGGGTGCGCCGCGTCGGTCAAAATCCACGCATAGCGTCAGGCTTGGGGGTGATTCCCCGTGTTGTTGCGGGTGGTCGTTCCATTTATCGCGGAAAAATTAGCCATGAAGAGGCACAACGTCGGATCACACTGTACTGGCGTCCCTATCATGAGATGCTGCAAAAGCTGTTGGATAGCGCGCATCAGCGATTTGGGCAGTCAGTTTTGATTGATTGCCATTCGATGCCTCATGAAGCGATGGACGGTGTTGCCAAAGGTGGAATGCGACGTCCGGATGTTGTGTTGGGGGATCGGTTTGGATCTTCTGCAGCAGCTGAAGTTGTTGATCGCCTCGAGGCAGCATTTGTTGCGGCGGGGTTTGTTGTAACGCGCAATACGCCGTTTGCGGGTGCCTACATTACCCAAGCTTACGGTCGCCCGAATAAAGGACAGCATGCCGTTCAGGTCGAAATCGATCGCTCTATGTATATGAATGAACAGCTGATCCGCCCGAATAGAGATTTTGAACAGGTGCAAGTCGCACTTCGAGGTGTGATTAAAGAGGCCGTGGCGATTGGTCAGGGGCGCGTGCCCTTGGCTGCGGAATAAGACCTCGCTGTTTTGGGTGGTTGCGGATAAAGCGATGCTATGGACACAGATTTCGAGATATTTTTAGCGACGGCCCCCGGGCTTGAAATTGTATTGGCTGAAGAAGCCGTGCAGCATGGCTTTGCCAATCCCGTGGCATCCAATGGTGGCGTCACGATTACGGGTGGTTGGCCTGAAGTGTGGCGCGCGAATCTGGTGATGCGCGGTGCGAACCGTGTGTTGGCCCGTATCGGATCGTTCCGTGTGATGCATTTGGCCCAGCTGGACAAACGCGCGCGCAAGTTTCCTTGGGGTGAGATATTAAGTCCTGACATTGCTGTGCGTGTTGACGTTGTATGCCGTAAATCCAAAATTTATCATGCCGGTGCCGCGACGCAGCGGATTGAAACGGCGATTAAGGAAGAGCTCGGCGCAGTGATCTCGAAAGAGGCTGAGCTTAAGATCATGGTCCGGATTGAGGATGACCTGTGTACCATTAGTGTCGATACTTCGGGCGAGTTGCTGCACAGGCGCGGCCATAAGGTTGCGGTGAACAAAGCCCCAATGCGCGAAACCTTGGCTGCAATGTTCTTGCGTCAATGTGGTTACGACGGGACCGAACCTGTGGTCGATATCATGTGTGGATCGGGCACGTTCGTGTTGGAAGCCGCCGAGATCGCCAAAGGACTGGCCCCTGGTCGGACACGCAACTTTGGGTTTGAACAGTTCAACAACTTTGATCCTGTGGCGTGGACTGCTTTGAAAGATGAACAAACGTCGCGCGAGACCGATTTGCAGTTTTACGGATCAGACCGTGATGCAGGTGCGGTGCGCATGAGTACTGCAAACGCTGAGCGTGGCGGTGTTGATCACATCACAACCTTCAACACACATCCGTTGCAAGACGCTGTGGCACCAGAAGGCCCAAAGGGTTTGGTTATGATCAACCCGCCTTATGGTGCACGGATCGGCAATAAGAAGATTTTATATTCGGTCTACGCAGGTCTGGGCACGGTTCTAAAAGAACGGTTCCGTGGCTGGCGCGTTGGGATGGTGACAAGTGAACCGTCTTTGGCCAAAGCCACTGGGCTGAAATTCCTTGAACCACTACCATCAGTTTCTAACGGTGGTCTGCGGATCAACCTTTATCGCACCGGCAAACTTTAACGCAAAGACCTACCTTTTTTGATCGCATCAGGGCCAAAGCGTTCGCGGATCTTATCGGTTGCGCGTTCTGCTGCGCTTCGTTTTCCCGCATCTGGGTCTAATAGATCGGGTGCTAGTTCGGCACCGTCAGCATCCATTAAATGGGATAGGCCACAACCAATCAATCGGTAGGGGCCTTGATCACCAACCTGATCAAACAGGTTCTTGGCGGTGCGGTAGACAACATCCGCCATCTGGGTCGATCCATGCAATGCCAGTCGGCGCGTCAAGCTGGTGTGGTCGGCACGTTTTAATTTCAACGTGACAACACGGCCTGCCAATGATTTTGCCTTGGCCCGATCAGACACTTGTTCTGCCAGTCGCCAGATATGCCCGTCCAAAATTTCACGATCTGACGTGTCGACATTAAAGGTGGTTTCCTTTGAAATCGATTTGACGGGCTCATGGGCTGAGATACGACGTTTGTCTTGGCCCCGTGCAAGATGCCACAGCCGATCGCCCATGGAGCCAAAGCGTGCAACCAGATCGCTTCGCTCCCAACGTAGCAAATCAGCAAAGGTGCGGATGCCTGCCTTTTCAAGAGAGCCTTGCATCACCTTACCTACCCCCCAAATCATTTTGACGGGTTTGTCGCACAGGAAGTCATCAGTTTCTGCCTTGCCAATAATGGAAAAACCGCGGGGCTTATTCAAGTCT
>JABGTH010000262.1 GCA_018647275.1 Paracoccaceae bacterium | reverse complement strand
TTCACACACGCTTTCTTCAAAGCGATGTTGTTCCTGGGTGCGGGTTCGGTCATCCACGCGATGCACCACGAGCAAGACATGAACAACTATGGCGCATTGCGTAAAAACATCCCGTGGACCTTCCGCGCAATGATGTTGGGTACCTTGGCGATTACCGGCGTTGGTATCCCATTCAGCTACGACATGTTCGGCTTTCCAATCGGTTTTGCGGGCTTTGTGTCTAAAGACGCGATCATCGAAAGTGCCTTTGCTGGTGGCTCATCCTACGGGTTCTGGATGCTTGTGATCGCTGCTGCAATGACGTCGTTCTACTCTTGGCGTCTTATGTTTATGACATTTTACGGCGAAGCACGCGGTGACAAGCACACCCATGATCACGCGCACGAAAGCCCGATGGTTATGCTGATCCCACTAGGCGTTCTAGGCCTTGGTGCGATCTTTGCTGGTATGCTTTGGTTCAAACCGTTCTTTGGTCACGCTGATCAAGTCGCAACGTTCTACGGCATTCCTTTTGCTGAAGAGGGTGCGCACGGTGACGATCACGGTGAGACTAAAACTGATGATCACGGTGATGCAAAGGCTGATGACCACGCGAAAGATGATGGCAAGAAAGCCAAACATCACTACGTGTTTACAGGCAAACCGGGTGAAGGCGCGCTTTATATCGCACCTGACAACCACGTCTTGGAAGATGCACACGCAGTTCCAAAATGGGTTAAGGCATCACCGTTTATCGCAATGCTTGGTGGATTCTTGATGGCTATGTGGTTCTATATTTGGAACCCGACACTGCCTGCACGTTTGGCTGAAAACCAGCGTCCTCTTTATTTGTTCCTCAAGAACAAATGGTACATCGACGAACTGTATGACTTCTTGTTCGTGAACCCTGCAAAAGCATTGGGTCGTTTCTTGTGGAAACGCGGCGATGGTCAGGTGATCGATGGAACGCTGAACGGTGTTGCGATGGGTATTATTCCATTCTTCACTAAACTCGCAGGGCGCGCGCAGTCCGGCTATATCTTTACTTACGCCTTTGCCATGGTGATTGGGATCGCGGTCCTTGTTACATGGATGACGATGAGCGGAGGAGCACACTAATGGATAACCTTCTTTCCATAGTCACATTCATCCCAGCAATTGCAGCGCTAATTATGGCTGTGTTCCTGCGCGGAGATGATGAATCCGCTCGTAAGAACGCAAAGTGGATTGCCCTATTTGCAACCAGTGCGACCTTTGTCGTCTCGTTGTTCATTTTGGCGGGCTTTGACAGAAACAACACCGACTTCCAAATGGTTGAAGAAACCACATGGTTGATGGGTCTACAGTACAAAATGGGCGTTGATGGTATCAGCATCCTGTTTGTAATGTTGGCGACATTCATGATGCCGTTGGTTATTGCTGCATCTTGGAACGTTGAAACACGCGTCAAAGAATATATGATTGCATTCTTGATGTTGGAAACACTAATGCTGGGCGTTTTTATGGCCCTGGATCTTGTGTTGTTCTACGTCTTCTTTGAAGCAGGCCTGATACCAATGTTCTTGATCATTGGTATCTGGGGTGGTGCAAACCGCATCTACGCAAGCTTCAAGTTCTTCCTTTATACCTTCCTTGGCTCTGTTTTGATGTTGATCGCAATGGTGGCCATGTTTGCAGATGCTGGCACAACTGACATTGCTAAGCTTTTGGTGCATGAATTCTCTTACGGAGCATTTGATCTGCTGGGTATTCACATCGTTGGCGGGATGCAGACCTTGATGTTCTTGGCCTTCTTTGCCTCCTTTGCGGTGAAGATGCCAATGTGGCCTGTACACACTTGGTTGCCTGATGCACACGTTCAGGCCCCGACGGCAGGTTCTGTTGTGTTGGCAGCGATCCTTTTAAAAATGGGAGGTTACGGGTTCTTGCGCTTTTCGCTGCCTATGTTCCCAGTCGGATCCGACGTTTTGGCACCAACGGTGTTGTGGATGTCTGCGATTGCGATTGTGTACACCTCTTTGGTCGCTTTGGTTCAACAAGACATGAAAAAGCTGATTGCCTATTCATCCGTTGCACACATGGGTTTTGTAACCATGGGTATTTTTGCTGCGAACCAGCAGGGGATTGATGGCGCGATCTTCCAAATGGTCAGCCACGGTTTCATCTCTGGCGCTTTGTTCTTGTGTGTTGGCGTTATTTACGACCGTATGCACACACGTGAGATTGATGCATATGGTGGTCTTGTAAACCGCATGCCTGCTTATGCGATGATCTTTATGTTCTTCACTATGGCCAACGTCGGTCTGCCAGGCACGTCTGGGTTTGTAGGTGAATTCCTCACATTGGTAGCTGTGTTCAAAGTGAACACATGGGTTGCTGCGGTTGCAACATCAGGTGTTATCTTCTCAGCTGCTTATGCGCTGTGGTTGTACCGCCGTGTTGTGATGGGCGATTTGATCAAGGAAAGCCTGAAATCAATCACAGACATGGGCACACGTGAGCGTGTCATCTTTGCGCCGTTGGTGGTGATGACGATCCTATTGGGCGTCTATCCTGCATTGGTCCTTGATATCATTGGTCCTTCGGTGACTGCACTTGTAACAAACTATGAGACGGCCTTGGCCGCGGCAGATGCCGTGTTCCAAGCAGCCTCTCAATAAGAAGGACGGGGCCTATGTCCGCTGATCTGAACATCATTCTGCCAGAAATTTTGCTTGCACTGTTTGCAATCTTTGCGTTGCTCGGCGGCGTTTACACGGGCAAAGACGG
>JABGTH010000218.1 GCA_018647275.1 Paracoccaceae bacterium | reverse complement strand
CTGATAGCATGGGTGGCATCTTTGATATGCTCAAAGAAGCGGCGCTTACGATGCAACAAGGTGGTGGCATCGGTTACGACTTTAGCACAATCCGCCCTAAGGGCGCAGATGTGAAAGGTGTAGCGGCAGACGCATCTGGTCCTCTGTCGTTCATGGATGTCTGGGACGCGATGTGCCGGACGATTATGTCGGCAGGTTCGCGCCGCGGCGCAATGATGGCAACCATGCGTTGTGATCATCCTGATATTGACGATTTCATTACTGCTAAATCTGACGCGGCCCGCTTACGCATGTTTAACGTGTCTGTTTTGATCACCGACCCATTTATGGAAGCCGTGAAATCTGGCGGTTCATGGGATTTGCTGTTCAATGGTGAGGTCTACAAAACCGTTCAAGCCCTTGAGCTGTGGGATAAAATCATGCAGTCAACTTATGACTACGCCGAACCAGGTGTGATTTTCATCGACCGTATCAATGACGCCAACAACCTAAACTATTGCGAGTCAATTGCCGCAACAAACCCGTGTGGCGAACAGCCGTTGCCACCATATGGCGCGTGTCTGCTGGGTTCCATCAACATGGCACGCTTGGTTTCAGACCCATTCGGCGACAGTGCGCAATTAGACGAAGCTGCATTGTCTGATTTGGTCGCAACCGCCGTCCGCATGATGGACAACGTTGTTGATGCGTCCAAATTCCCACTCGAAGCACAAGCACGCGAAGCACAAGCAAAGCGCCGTATTGGTTTGGGTGTAACTGGCCTAGCCGACGCGCTGTTGATGGTCGGCGAGCGCTATGGCTCAGACGAAGCCGCACAACAGACTGAAACATGGCTGAAAGCAATTGCACGCGCGGCATATCTGGCGTCTGTCGATCTGGCTAAGGAAAAAGGCGCGTTCCCGTTATTCGATGCCGAGGGCTACTTAGCCTCAGGTACTATGGAAATGATGGACCAGGACGTTCGTGACGCAATTGACAAACACGGCATTCGCAACGCATTGCTGACCTCGATCGCCCCAACAGGCACGATCAGCTTGTATGCTGGCAACGTAAGCTCTGGCATCGAGCCAGTATTCGCATATGCCTATACCCGCAAGGTTCTACAAAAAGACGGTTCGCGCACAGAAGAAGAAGTTGTAGATTACGCCGTGCAAATGTGGCGCGATAAATTCGGTGAGGCAGAACTTCCTGATTACTTCGTAAACGCCCAAACGCTGGCACCACTTGACCACGTCAAGATGCAAGCCGCAGCGCAGAAGTGGGTCGACAGCTCGATTTCGAAGACGATCAACTGCCCGAAGGACATCGATTTTGAATCGTTCAAAGATGTATACATGCAGGCATGGGACACAGGCTGCAAAGGCTGCACGACCTATCGCCCGAATGACGTAACCGGCTCTGTCCTCAGCGTTTCGGAAGCGTCAGATGAAATACCACAAGTCGATCTGGGCGCGGATGTCATTTATATGGCTGAGCCACTTGATCGCCCAGAAGCGCTCGAAGGCAATACATATAAAGTAAAGTGGCCTGACAGTGAGCACGCTATTTACATCACAATCAACGATGTAATCCATGGCGGCCACCGCCGCCCATTTGAAGTGTTCATCAATTCCAAGAACATGGAACACTTTGCATGGACTGTCGCACTGACTCGTATGATTTCCGCGGTATTCCGCCGTGGTGGTGACGTTTCGTTTGTTGTCGAAGAACTCAAAGCTGTGTTTGATCCACGCGGTGGCGCATGGATGGGTGGCAAATACATTCCATCGATCTTGGCCGCAATCGGTGGGGTCATCGAGCAACACCTCGTCGCAACTGGCTTTATAGAAGGTACCGGCATGGGACTTAAATCGGATCCACAAGCCGAAATCATGAAAATGGAGCAGCCACGGGGCAAAGCGTGTTCCAGCTGTGGTGACTATGACTTGCGCATGGTTGAAGGCTGCATGACTTGTGGCAGCTGCGGCTTCAGCAAGTGTGGCTAAGAACTGATTGAGTGTTTTGATTTTTAGGGGCGCACCGCAGTTAGGCCGCGCCCCTATTTTTTTCTGATTAGACGATGCGACTTAACAACGTTGCCAAAGCGATGCGTTCTTTTGTATCCAAACCGGCAGTCCTGCTACGCCAAAGGGTTGCTTGACTAGCCAACACCAATCCGTCGCTCAGTATTTTCAGGTGATTGGCGCGCAACGTGTCACCAGTACTTGTAATATCTGCAATCGCTTCAGCAGTTCCGTTTGCAACCGTACCTTCAGTGGCACCCTGACTGTCGACCAACGCATAGTCGGCGACGCCCGCAGCCCGCAAAAATTCCCGCACCAAGCGGTGGTACTTTGTCGCCACTCGAAGACGCATGCCGTGAATGTCGCGAAACATTGCAGCCGCAGCATCTAGATCATCCAAAGTATCCACATCGACCCAAGCCGATGGAACCGCAATTATCAAATCTGCATGGCCAAACCCTAGCTCAGCAACAGACAGGACTTGATCTTCCCACAGCGGCAGCTTGTCATGGATCAAATCGGTTCCAGTGACACCCAAATGAATACGTCCAGCGGCCAATTCACGTGGAATTTCACCTGCAGACAACAAAACCAGCGAGACATCATCGATGCCCTCAACTTTACCCGCATATTCGCGGTCAGACCCTGAGCGGCTCAGCACAATGTCGTGTTTGACAAACCAATCAAAAGTTTTTTCCATCAACCGCCCTTTAGACGGTACACCCAATTTCAAAGTCATTGTGCACCCTCCAATTCGACCATCAATCCGGGACGCAGAACGGCACCCACAGCGGGAATTTCAGCGCCATTCCCCAATCGTTTGGTCAAGGCATCATAACGCCCCCCACTCGCCAAAGCAGGTAGGTCGGCACGCCCATTGATGTAAAACCCAAAGACAAATCCGTCGTAGTATTCCATCGATGTACGGCCATAGCTTGCCTCGAACGCCAAGTTATCAACATCGACACCACGCCCACTCAGCGCATCGCTGCGGGCATGCAATCCTTCAACTGCATGACTGATCTCAGGCATATCAACAGCTAAGTCGCGCAATTGCTCAAGCGCGAAAGGAACCGTCTCGCGCACATTCAGCAAGGCATCAATAACGTCCATTTCGGTAGAGCTGATCGGATCGGTCATTGCATCTTCACGCAAAGCAGCAACCCGTGTGCTGATCTCAGATCGCGTACGCGTGCCCACAATTGCCCCAACATTTTGGAACGGATCAGTATCAGCCAATAGAGCAAGCCGGCTTTCAGGTACCGTTGAACGCCCCGAAAAGCGATCCAACAATGCCCGAAACCTGCGTGGCCGCCATACATGGCGAATTAATGCTGCTTTGCGGCGCTCACTGGTTTTCAGCCCACGCACCGCGGCCATCAGAATTCCAATGTCACCCGTTGAAGCACGTACATCCAAATGAGAAACTGCTGTCGAAACAAGTGCGAAAACCTCTGCATCTGTGGCAGCAGGGTTGCTGCGATCAAAGACCTCATAGCCAACCTGAAGGAACTCGCTTGCCCGCTCAAGATCATCTTCTTGGCGACGAAATACTTCACCAGCGTAAGTATATCTCGCTGGTTCTGCCCCATC
Source organism: Paracoccaceae bacterium (assembly GCA_018647275.1). Taxonomy (GTDB): domain Bacteria; phylum Pseudomonadota; class Alphaproteobacteria; order Rhodobacterales; family Rhodobacteraceae; genus Ascidiaceihabitans. Next base: position 1,015 of record JABGTH010000218.1, on the reverse strand, counting down.
TGCCATATGCATTTGAACAACTGGAACAGTGAAGTCGGGACGCAACATCTGTTCGCCCCGTAATGCATCGCTGGTGATGTAGGCGCGTGCACGGATATCTTCGCCGTAAAGGTCTAGTAACGTTTCAGCTGGCTGGAGAACTGGGGGTTCCACAACGACAGCGCCAGCCGACTCAAAATTTGCGCGCAACGCAAGTGCGCGATTACGTGCTTCAGTCATTGTTCAAAATCTCTTGAACTTTGGCGACCAACTGACCACGTGGCACTTCATATTGACTGGGCAAGCCCTTCCATTCTTCAAGACTGGCTGTCTCGGCAATCTTTGCGCCAAGAACAAGGTCTTTGATCTGGATCACGCCTCGTTCTTTTTCATCACCACCTTCGATCACTGCAATTGGTGACGATCGTTTATCTGCATACTTTAACTGGTTACCAAAATTCTTTGGATTGCCAAGATACACTTCAGCCCGAATTCCCACCTGACGCAATTCAGTTACCATCGCTTGATAATCCGCCATGCGGTTACGATCCATAACGGTCACAACAACTGGACCAACAGTTTCAGCTTCCATGCGCCCTTTGGCCTGCAATGCAGCAAGGAGGCGATCGACGCCGATTGACACACCGGTCGCTGGAACTTCTTGGCCGGTAAAGCGCTTTACAAGGTCATCGTAACGACCACCTCCTGCAACTGAACCAAAGTTGCGCTTTCGCCCCTTCTCGTCCAGGATTTCGAATGTCAGCTCTGCTTCGTAGACCGGGCCCGTGTAATAGCCAAGGCCCCGCACAACTGATGGATCAATCTCGATACGGTCGGGGCCATATCCACCTGCAAACAGAAGGTCCTCAATTGTTTTCAATTCGTTCACGCCAGCAACGCCAGTTTCAGAACCTTGAACCAATTCTCTCAACCGTGCGAGCGTTTCAGCACCAGTGTCACGTTTGGCCTGCATGAACCCCATGACGATATCGGCCTGCTCATCCGTGAGGCCAGCACCATCAGTATAATCACCACT
>JABGTH010000150.1 GCA_018647275.1 Paracoccaceae bacterium | reverse complement strand
GTTCGATTGCACCAACAAGCGTTGCGCGATCGCTGTCATTGATAACTTTGATCAGCATTTGGCCCATCCGGCCAGAAGCTCCTGTCACAACAATTCCTGGTAATGTGGTCATTTCGCTTATCCTTATCCCCGCATATTCGCTTAAACACCTATCCTGCCACGTGACGCTTGGCAAAGGGCACGAGTCGCCTTACATGCACTTTTATGGCTAAGAACAAATCATCTGAGGGGCGCGGACCATCCCAGCGCCAATTGCGCGTCGGCGAATTAATTCGTCGCGCATTATCTGAAATCCTTTCACGCGGCGATGTTCATGACATCGAACTCAGCCGTATGTCGATTACTGTGGGCGAGGTACGGGTATCCGCCGATCTAAAGATTGCAACCTGTTACATCCTACCCTTAGGCGGCGAAGGCAAAGATGGCATTCTAAAGCTGTTAGCCAAGAACATGTATGACATCCGCAGAACGATCACTAAAAAGCTAGCGCTCAAACACTCACCAGAGTTGCGCTTTCAGTTGGATGACACCTATGATCAGATGGATGCGACACGTAAAATGTTGGCTCAAGAACACGTCGCACGCGACATCTCAAAAGTGGACGTTGAAGAGGTAGATACACCTGAATGATTTTGCGGGCCGCGTTGGCATGGATGGTCATGTTTGGAGTGGCACAAGCAGCCACTTGTGAGAATGTGACCTACGCCGACAACGCCTACTCAATCTGCACTGTCGATATGTACACTGAAACCCTGCGCCTGTTTTTGAACGATGACGCGGGCGTACCCTATGGTCACTTTGGGATTCTAAATAATGCGCTCCGAGGCACTGGCAAAAAGCTAGAATTTGCGATGAACGCAGGAATGTATCACGAAGACCGATCCCCTGTTGGTCACCACATTGAAGTTGGCGTGGAGATCATGCGCGTTATCCCCAATGCAGGTCCGGGTAATTTTGGATTGCTGCCAAACGGTGTTTTGTGTCTACAAAATAAGCAGGCCAACGTGATCGAAACATTGCGCTACCTCGATGAAAAACCAGCCTGCACATATGCGACCCAATCCGGTCCGATGCTTGTTATTGACGGCGAATTGCACCCGCGATTTTTAGCTACTGGCAAATCACGCTACATCCGTAATGCTGTAGGAACAACGGCTGACGGGGCCACGGCCGTTTTCGCTATTTCAAACGACACAGTCACCTTCCACGAGTTCGGCAGCTTCTTTCGCGATCACCTGAAACTACCGCAAGCGTTGTTCATGGATGGCAACGTCAGCCGACTGTACGCGCCACAGATAGGGCGTAATGATATTGGTCGCCGCCTTGGACCAATCATTGGCACAGTCGTTCCTGCGAATTGACAGCACTCCGCACGCGCGATACTCGGCCATTCTGCATTGATGACATTCTCGATAGGACAAACACATGGGCCGTACACGTAAGGGACGCGATATTTCTGGATGGTTGGTTGTAGACAAACCAGCAGGCCTAACGTCGACTGCTGTAGTGAACAAAGTGAAGTGGGCATTTGATGCGAAAAAGGCGGGCCACGCGGGCACCCTTGATCCTGATGCCACTGGTGTCCTAGCTGTTGCTTTGGGTGAGGCCACAAAGACCGTACCCTACATCACAGACGCCCTGAAAGCTTACACCTTCACAGTGCGTCTTGGTCAGTCGACCAACACTGATGATGCAGAAGGCGAGATTCTGAAAACATCTGACGCACGTCCAGAAGACGCACAAATCAAAGACGCACTGGGCCAATTCATTGGCGACATCACGCAAGTTCCGCCACAGTTTTCAGCGGTAAAAATCGACGGCCAACGCGCTTATAAGCTGGCACGTGACGGTGAAGACCTTGAATTGGCAGCACGCCCTTTATGGGTCGACGAATTAATTATGACAGATCGCCCAGACGCCGATCATGTCACACTTGAAATGACATGTGGCAAAGGCGGTTATGTTCGCTCAATCGCACGTGATTTGGGCGAAGCATTGGGTTGTTTCGGGCACGTGCGCGAGTTACGCCGCATCTGGTCTGGCCCTTTTGATGCTACTGATGGTATCTCTCTTGAGCAGATCAACGAACTGGCAAAGCAGCCAGACTTAGATACGTATTTACGCCCCCTTGAAGAAGGATTGCAGGACCTACCGCAGGTCAGCGCCACACCTGAAGGAGCCGTGCGTATGCGCAATGGCAACCCCGGCATGGTGATGGCATCTGATGTCGAATACGGCGATGAAT
>JABGTH010000277.1 GCA_018647275.1 Paracoccaceae bacterium | reverse complement strand
GTCCGCCCTTGCAGCTATGGGCACACATCAAGACGCCTACAGTGTCGGGCCAGACGTACGCCTCAAAGCCCTTGAACTGGTGGAGCAGGGTAAGCTGTCAGAACGAGGACTTATTGCTATTTTGGGCGTTTAGGCAGCTTTATGCAGAGGACAGCAGCTACCGACGTAAACTACTTTCAGACGCGATATATTCTATCACGGATCGCCGCAATTCGCGCCCATCTATTAGTTTCATATCTGTATGGTAGCGCTTGCGCTTGTTTTAGAGAATGCCGGATGCGCGTTAGTTCTGACACGGTTTGCTAGACAAGCGTCTCTGGTACACTATCAGATCAGCTATGATGCTGGGCGCTGCACGAATGGTAATAACGGGCGGTAGCATATATTTGCTGCGCTTTGCACGAGTGGTTGCTGTGCGGGACAAAGAAGACCTTGGAGTATGCTCAACCAATGGCCGCTTTTTCAGGGCCCCGCGACGCGCAAGCGTGTCTTCATGCGCGACTGCGACTGGTGGCGGTGTGAGAACGGCAATAGCCTAGAGAATTGGTGCATGTTGGATATCCCACATGTCCTGCTGCAACTTGGATATGACCTATTTGCCGAAGTCCGTCAGACAGCCTCAGATCAGCGCTAGTCCTACGTCGCGTTAAACACCGGAATACATATCCTTCTTCCGGCTTCGCGTCTCTTTCGTATCTTCGTCGCTGCCATCATGGAATGTCCCAAACCAACGGTCCCATGGCATTTCCTGATTGCCGTAGTTGCACTCGTAATAGCGGTGATGGAGTTGATGGTAGAACGTCCCCAATGCCAGCTTGCGCTTATCCTTGATCAACAGGTCTTCGTAGCCAGTATGGGTCATCGCCGCCCCCGGTCCAAGATAGATCACATGGAAATACACAAGGATCGGGTGGCTGGGGAACACGCAATGGATCAAAAGCGAGGACAGGTAGAGCAGATGCTCAACGGGATGCATGGAGAGCCCGGACCACGGCCCGATATTGACATTGCGGTGGTGCAGCGAATGGACATGCTTATAAATGAACGGCACATGCAAAAGTCGATGCACCCAATAAAAATGAAACGCCGACCAGATCGGCAGCAAAACCAATCCGGCAACAAACAGGATCGGATTGGAGGTCAAACTGATCGTCGGAACGTATTCGTTCGCCATCAGCCACATAATGACGACTTGGAACATGGTAAGTTGCAGTACGCCGCTGCCCAGAGACCAAAACACATTGTCATGTACTTGGTTCGAGAAATTCCAAAGCTGATTGCCGCGTGCCGGCTCTCGATGGTCGAACTTCAGCGTTTTGCCTTGCCCCTTCCGCATGTAGAAAAAACAGTGGAGCCCTCCTGCGACCCCGATCATTAAGCATAGATTGACGAGCCAGATCTGAAGGACCCATCCGAATGCGAAGGTCTTCGCCGCCTCCAAGGGTGGGTAGAGCAACCACCAACATAACGTTGCCAGCAAAACCATCATCACGCGCTCGCTCATCGTAAGCCAGTTGCGTAATACCCACCGGCCAAGAAAGTGTGGATCAGGCGGCCATTTGAAAATTGAGAGGTCAGCAAGTGGAAGATCAGGGTGATAGTTCCACTCTTTGCTTATCGGCTTTGGGTCAGTGTCGTGCGTCATAGCAACCTCAGGACATATCTGATGGCGGGGTTAAAACTGGCGGCGTTTCAAAATCATCGCGCCACGCGACAAGGCAAAGCACCGGATCATCCAAGGTTTCCATCGCATGCGGCTGGTTGCTTTGGTGAAACGATGTTTCACCTTCGGTGAGCCTCTCGTCGGGGCAGTCTTTGCGTTTGAACACCCCGTTGCCGGATACAACCAAATACATCTCTTCAGCGGGGTGGTGGTGCCAAGGATAATAGAAGTGAGGCGGCATATAGACCATAAATAGCCGTATTGCCGCCGACATGAACGGGGCGTTTTCGCCAATGATGCAGTAGCACGCGAACTGGTCCATGAAGTCATCACCAATGTCGGTGTCTTTGTAGGTCTGGCGCCAATGAACCGCGTCGCTTGCAGAGCGAATGGCACCCTGAAGTGCTGGGTACTTGTGAGAGACTAACTTTTTGTCTTTACAAAAGACATCGCAGCACGTGCTATGAAATGGCGTAACGGCTTGGTGGACGATATCATCTGGAAACGGCGTAAAACCCGTCATCTCAGCATTTCCGGCGTAGGCGTCTTGCGTTGTACTCAGCAGGTTTTGATAGACGGCTTCCTGATTCATATCACAAACATTGGACAATCATCGATTGTCGTCTGTTTAAAAAGCGACGTTGATGACGG
>JABGTH010000208.1 GCA_018647275.1 Paracoccaceae bacterium | reverse complement strand
GCAGCCATCCAAGAGACACCTCTAGCCCCAGGGAACCGTCAAACTATGCGCAAAAGACCGGATCAAAGTACGCAGAGACATCAGGCGCCAATTAGAAAGTGATGCCACTGACAGTCAAGCAATGACCAAAGAAGTTGAAAAATGCTTAGCAAAATGCAAGCGGGCCATTATCAGCCCACTTTAATCAGTTGATTGAGACAATTTCGAAGTCAAAGGTCAGTGTCTTGCCAGCAAGTGCGTGATTTGCATCAAGCGTTACAGTCGCTTCATCCATAGCAACAACTGTCACAGGCAAAGGCTGACCGCTTGCCGTTTGCATTTGAAGTGTGAGGCCAATTTCCAATTGAATACTATCTGGGATTCCTTCGCGTGGTACCGCTTGCTTCATCTCTTCAACAGCTTCGCCGTATGCCAATTCACAAGGAATGTTTGCGATCTTCTTTTCGCCAACTTCCATACCGAGCATCTCTTCATCAAGGCCAACAATGATGTGACCAGAACCCACTTCAAATTCCAGCGGTTCACGGCCTTCGGAGCTATCAAAAACGCTGCCGTCTTCAAGGGTTCCAGTATAGTGGATGCTCACGTTGTCGCCGGTTTTGATCTTGGTCACGATGATGTCCTTTGTGCCGTATTTTAAATCTCGCGCACACTGCCCCGAACAAATCATCGGGTAAACCCATCTTTTAACCTTTTCGATCGCCAAATCGCATGCCAGTGTGTTGAAAAGAGGAGACCACAAATGCCTATTACCACGTGTATTTTCGACGCCTACGGCACTTTGTTTGATGTGGCTGCTGCGGCACGCCAAGCAGCCAGCGAACCACAATTTTTCAAGATTAAGGAAACGTGGCCTCAACTGGCAGAACACTGGCGTCTCAAGCAGCTGCAATACACTTGGCTGCGCGCCATCACACAGGCCCACACTGACTTTTGGGAAGTGACCCAAGACGGCCTAGATTGGGCATTGGAGAAATGCGGCGTTGATGGCGATGAAGAGCTGCGTGAACGTCTACTTGCGTTATATTGGGAACTACAGGCCTATCCAGAGGTTCCCGAGATGCTGCAAACTTTAAAAGCAGCAGGCTTGAACACGGCCATTTTATCCAACGGGTCCCCCGATATGTTGGATGGTGCAGTCCAATCGGCTGGGATCGAAATCTTATTGGATGACAACCTGTCCGTTCAAAGCGTTGGCATCTTCAAACCTGATTCACGTGTGTATGACCTTGTGGGGCAACGGTTCGGTTGCGCCAAAGATGAGGTGTTGTTCGTGTCCTCAAATGGATGGGACGCCGCGGGTGCTACTGGTTATGGGTTCACAACCGCATGGGTAAACCGTTCTGGCGAACCTATGGACCGTATGCCATGGAAGCCAAAACACGTCTTGCGCAACCTGACCGACATCCCCAAAATTGTTGGGCTTTGATCCAAGCCCCCAGCCCTAACCACTTGCAATTCATAAGGACCTGACATGAACATCGATATGATCCGTGCTGCGGCACTACGTATTCAGGGTCACTCACGTTATACACCCTTGCTGAATTCGCCGTTTTTGGATGAAATTGCTGGCCGCCGGGTTTGGGTCAAACCGGAATGTTTACAACACACTGGCAGTTTTAAATTTCGGGGTGGCTGGTCTGCCCTATCGGCACTCGACGAACAAACCCGCGCAAAGGGTGTGATTGCATTTTCAAGTGGCAATCACGCACAAGGTATTGCCTTAGCCGCGCGTTCACACGGCGTGCCATCCGTGATCATCATGCCAGCGGACGCCCCTGCCCTAAAGATCGCGAACACAAAAGCAATGGGTGCCGAAGTTGTTTTATATGACCGCGACAGCGAAAACCGTGGCACCATTGGTGCGGCTATGTCCAGAGAACGCGGACTAACCTTGATCAAACCCTATGATGAGCCCGAGGTGATTGCAGGCCAAGGCACCGTTGGCCTAGAGATCGCAACCCAAGCGGCCGAACACGGCGTCACCAAAGCTGAGGTTATTGTATGTTGTGGCGGCGGTGGCCTAACCAGCGGCATCGCCCTTGCCTTGGAAGCAGATGCGCCTGACATGTTGGTGCGCCCTGTAGAACCTGAGGGCTTTGATGATGTCGCCCGCTCACTCAAAGACGGTGTAATTCGCAGCAATGCGGCGACCTCCGGTAACATCTGTGATGCGGTCATAACGCTACAACCCGGTTACATTACCTTCCCTATCATGAAACGGCTATGTGGTTCTGGCCTAACCGTTTCTGAAGACGAAGCATTGCAAGCGATGGCACAGGCCTTTAGCCGCTTGAAACTTGTTGCAGAACCCGGAGGCGCAATCGCCCTTGCTTCTGCACTATACCGATCTGACCAAATCACAGGCGATGATGTTATCGTCGTTATTTCCGGCGGTAACGTCGACGCAGCCCTTTTCCAAACAGCCCTTTCGCGCTTTGGAGTTTGATATGACCAATTTTACTATCGCCAGCTTCAACGTCAAAAATTTAATTGGTGAGATGGAATATTTCAGCATCCTTGACGATCACCTGACAGACGGCAGCCATCCTGAAGCCCCGTATAACAAACTGGCGTCAGATCACGGCCAGATCATCGCGCATATGCGCCTAAACGATCGCAACAAACGAGGCTAATTCATGAAATATGCGCATCTTGAAAACACAAAACTGCACTACAGGATTGATGGGCCAGAGGACGGCGCACCTGTTGTGTTCGCCAACTCCCTTGGCACTGATTTGCGCCTTTGGGATCCAATTCTGCCTTTGCTTCCAAAAGGTTTGCGCATTTTGCGGTTCGATAAGCGTGGCCATGGCCTAAGCGCATGCTCACCTGCCCCATATTCCATGGGATCTTTGATTACCGACACCGAGCAATTGATGGATCATACGGGTTTCAAAGACGCCCTATTTGTAGGTCTGTCCATTGGTGGCATGATCGCACAAGGGTTGGCCGTGAAGCGTCTGGATCTGATCCGTGCAATGGTTTTGTCCAACACAGCGGCAAAAATCGGCAATGCTCCGATGTGGTCGGACCGCATTAATATTGTCCAAACGCAAGGCATCGAAGCACTGGCCGACAGCGTGATGCAACGCTGGTTCAGCAAAACGTTTTGTGCGGG
>JABGTH010000187.1 GCA_018647275.1 Paracoccaceae bacterium | reverse complement strand
CCAAATGAGAAAAGTTGGGCCCGTCCTTATTTAGCCAAACTCGCACCCTAGGTAGAATAAGCGCAATGTGCATGCCCTTGTTTGCGTCGCGAACACAAAAGGATAAGAGCTGATGACAACTGGAATGGGTGGCGGGAATGCGGACTATGACACCTCGTTGATGGGTTCCATCTAATTAGTTTGTTGGTATCGACGGCAAATTAAGCAACATCGAAGTTGCTGATCTGACGCCGGACGACGGTGGGGGTGCGAATTCTGAAGTCATTTTGGCATGTTGGGCGTGCTATTAAGCCTGAAACTGTTCCAACCAAGCTAAGACGGACCGGCACGCCAGTTTCCAATGCAAAGTTGTTGGATGTAAATGCTCAGACGGGTTCGTTGGGTTTGGTGTGACAAACCTTCAAAGATATCGTCGAAGAGTTTGAACCTGATTTGCATCAGTTTTTTTCCAATGACGTATTACAACAGCAAGATCACAGAGGTGATTGGTCAGGCGTACTACAAGATCGTCTGTCAGCCGATTTCTACGTTGCACGAGACGTTATTTGTCCCGCCACTTGATGAGCGTGGCCGTTACAAATCCACCTCTGTTGAATAAAGTCCTAATTATTAAAAACGGGACAAGAACATTGATCGTAAAGTGTATTCGACCAGAAAAATTGGTGGCCGACACATGTGGCACAATATTAAGAATGCCGGTCCATGCATGTTTTCTAACTCTTTGGGAGAGCGATTGATTGGCGTTAATCTAAGCGGTCTTGTCTACTCAACGTATGAAGAAGCTTGGAAATAGCTCTATTCAGCGTAGGGCGGGGTGGCACTTTGGGTATTGCTTGAGGCCACTTTGCCCTCGCTAAATGCCCTAATCCCCCTTTCCCTAAAATTTTCCTGACCTCTATCATTGACTCCGTCTATGTCACTGCCTACCTATCCGTCGTTAGCACTCGAACCTGTTGAGTGATAGCGCCCCCCTTAGAGGGGTCAGGAATAGAATTTGAGCTTTAAGGAGCTATTACAAATGGCATTAACACCGCTTCACGACCGTGTGCTGGTTCGCCGCACTGAAGGCGAAGAAAAAACTGCTGGTGGATTGTACATCCCAGAAAGCGCGAAAGAAAAACCAAGCGAAGGCGAAGTTGTATCTACAGGCCCAGGCGCCCGTAAAGACAACGGCGAATTGGTCGCTATGGATGTTAAAGCAGGCGACAAAGTCCTGTTTGGCAAATGGAACGGTACAGAAATCACTGTCGACGGCGAAGACCTGTTGATGATGAAAGAATCCGACATCATGGGTATCCTTTCCTAAGCAATCGCTTTCGAAAACCGGTGCGGGATCACCCCCGCCCTACCCTAATTTATTGAATACTCTTAAGGAGATTATCACATGGCTGGTAAGGACGTAAAGTTCGGCACAGACGCTCGCAATCGTATGCTCACAGGCGTGAACATTCTAGCGGACGCTGTCAAAGTAACATTGGGCCCAAAGGGTCGTAACGTTGTTTTGGACAAATCTTTCGGCGCACCGCGCATCACCAAAGATGGTGTATCCGTGGCGAAAGAAATCGAACTAGAAGACAAGTTCGAAAACATGGGCGCACAAATGGTTAAGGAAGTTGCTTCCCGTACCAATGACGAAGCTGGCGACGGTACAACAACCGCGACAGTTTTGGCGCAAGCAATCGTTAAAGAGGGCATGAAGTCTGTAGCGGCTGGCATGAACCCAATGGATCTGAAGCGCGGCATCGACATGGCAACTAAAGCAGTTGTTGAAGCGATCAAAGCAGCGGCACGTGAAGTTAAAGACACAGACGAAGTTGCTCAAGTCGGCACCATCTCTGCAAACGGCGAAGCAGAAATCGGTCGTCAGATTGCAGACGCAATGCAAAAAGTTGGCAACGAAGGCGTTATCACTGTTGAAGAGAACAAAGGTCTTGAAACTGAGACTGATGTTGTTGAAGGCATGCAATTCGACCGCGGCTACCTTTCACCTTACTTTGTCACAAACGCTGACAAAATGACGGTTGAGTTGGAAGACTGCATGATCTTGTTGCACGAGAAGAAGCTTTCTTCTTTGCAGTCATTGGTCCCGTTGCTCGAGCAAATCATCCAATCGCAAAAGCCACTTATGATCATCTCAGAAGATGTTGAAGGCGAAGCATTGGCAACTTTGGTTGTGAACAAATTGCGCGGCGGCTTGAAAATCGCAGCTGTTAAAGCACCTGGTTTCGGCGATCGTCGCAAAGCCATGTTGCAAGACATCGCGATCCTAACTGGCGGTCAAGTGATCTCCGAAGAGTTGGGCATGAAGCTTGAATCCGCTACGATGGACATGCTGGGCACTGCTAAGCGCGTCAACATCACCAAAGATGAAACAACTATCATCGATGGCAATGGCGACTCTGCTGAAATCGAAGCGCGCGTGACACAAATCCGTCAGCAAATCGAAGAAACAGATTCAGATTACGATCGTGAAAAACTGCAAGAACGCGTAGCCAAATTGGCTGGTGGTGTTGCTGTGATCCGCGTTGGTGGCATGACTGAAACTGAAGTTAAAGAACGCAAAGACCGCGTTGACGATGCATTGAACGCGACACGTGCCGCTGTTCAAGAAGGTATCGTTGTTGGTGGTGGTGTTGCTCTGGTTCAAGCTGCTAAAAAATTGGCTGGCCTTACTGGTGCAAACAACGACCAAGACGTTGGTATCTCTATCGTTCGTAAAGCAATCGAAGCGCCTTTGCGTCAGATCGCTGAGAACGCTGGTGTTGACGGCGCTGTTGTTGCGGGCAAAATCCGCGAGAGCGACGACCTGACATTCGGCTTTAACGCACAAACTGAAGAATATGGTGACATGTTCGCATTCGGCGTTATCGATCCGGCCAAAGTTGTTCGTACAGCACTTCAAGACGCAGCATCTGTTGCATCCTTG
>JABGTH010000205.1 GCA_018647275.1 Paracoccaceae bacterium | reverse complement strand
GTTGAAGCCTGCGTCGGGCCGTGCGCTGGTTAAAGCGCTGAAAGAAGAAACTAATCTTCCGATCCACTTCCACACACACGATACCTCTGGTGCTGCGATTGCAACGGTTCTGGCTGTTTCTGAGGCGGGTGTTGATGTCGTTGATGCGGCGATGGATGCATTTTCTGGGAACACGTCTCAACCAACACTAGGTTCAATCGTTGAGGCGCTGAAAGGCACTGATCGCGATACAGGTCTAGACGTCAAATCGATCCGCGAAATCAGCAACTACTTTGAACAGGTGCGTGGTCACTACACTGCGTTTGAATCTGGTCTTCAGGCCCCAGCGTCCGAGGTGTACTTGCACGAGATGCCCGGTGGTCAGTTCACCAACCTTAAGGCGCAGGCGCGTTCTTTGGGATTGGAAGAGCGCTGGCATGAGGTGGCGCAAACCTATGCGGACGTGAACCAAATGTTTGGAGACATCGTTAAAGTCACCCCGTCTTCCAAAGTTGTAGGTGACATGGCGTTGATGATGGTCAGCCAAAACCTAACCCGTACGCAGGTTGAAGACCCTGCAACAGACGTTGTGTTTCCTGACTCTGTTGTGGACATGATGAAGGGCTCTTTGGGTCAACCTCCGGGTGGCTGGCCTGCTGACATCCAAAAGAAGATCTTGAAAGGCGAGGCGGCCTCTACGGATCGTCCGGGCGCAATGTTGGCTCCAATTGATCTTGAGGCGTCGCGCAAAGACTTGTCTAAACAGTTGGATGGTCGCCGCGTCGATGATGAGGATTTGAACGGTTACCTGATGTATCCAAAAGTGTTCTTGGACTACATGGGTCGTCACCGCACTTATGGTCCTGTGCGCACATTGCCAACTTCGACTTTCTTTTACGGTATGAACCCAGGGGAAGAAATCAGCGCTGAAATCGATCCGGGAAAGACGCTTGAGATCCGCATGCAAGCTGTGTCTGAAGTATCAGAAGATGGCGGCGTTAAGGTGTTCTTTGAACTGAACGGCCAACCGCGCGCCATTCGCGTGATGGACCGTTTGGCAGCATCTGAAAAAATTACCCGTCCAAAAGCGGAAGCTGGCAATGCCAACCACATTGGTGCGCCTATGCCGGGTGTTGTCGCGACGATTGCCGCGACTGCTGGTAAAGAAGTCAAAGAGGGTGATCTGTTGCTGACCATCGAAGCGATGAAGATGGAAACAGGTATCCACGCAGAACGCGATGCTATTGTGAAAGCGATCCACGTGAACGCGGGCAGCCAGATCGATGCCAAAGACCTGTTGGTTGAACTAGAGTAACAAGCAACTGAATTTGAGATTGAGTGGGGCGTGAGGCGATAATTTCGTTTTACGCCCTATTTGTTTTTCAGGGGCATTGTGTGCGCTACGCTAAGGGCCACGGTTTTTAAATAGTGCGGGCCAAAGGCGGCCCTAGAAAGGCTGTGGACAGATGAGCGATCTTAAGAACCTAATTGATGCGATAGGCGCAGTACCATTGCGCGGTGGCAGACGGATCATTGCAATTGTTGGTGCACCAGCGAGTGGAAAATCAACGCTTGCTGAAAGGCTATCTGCTGATATCCCCAATTCTTGCATTATTCCGATGGATGGGTTCCACCGCGACAACGATGATCTTTCACGCCATGATTTACTGCTACGCAAAGGCGCGCCTGAGACGTTTGATGTTGCCGGTTTTCTCACGATTGTGCGGTCCTTGGCCAAGCAAGGCGAAGTTGATTTCCCTACCTTTGATCGGGGCAGGGATTGTGTCGTTGAACAAGGCGGTAAAATTTTGGCCACGGATGAGACGATCCTGGTGGAAGGAAACTATCTGTTGCTGGACGAGGCACCATGGCGCGATTTGGCCAAGTGCTGGGATTTCAACGTATTTCTGGATGTGCCATTAGAGGTTTTAGAAGCGCGGTTGGTTCAGCGTTGGTTGGATAATGGATATGATCATGACGGCGCTGTGAAACGTGCGCAGGGCAATGATGTCCCGAATGCAAAGCGCACCGTTCAAAAGTCTATTAAGGCGGATCATGTCGTGTCGCTTGACGGTCTGTAACATGATAAAATTAGGAACGATTGCAAACAGCAAAATCAGTATCACGTGTGGCGCTTGTAAGCATCACGCGGTGCTAGAGGTGGCGAACCTTATTTTTGTCGCCGGCGAAGATGCGACAACCCATGACGTACGCCAACGCCACGTGTGCCCCAAATGTAATTCAAAAGGCAATAATACCTATAAAGTCATATATGTCGGGTAAGGCCGCATGGCGTTGTACCCGCGGCCTCACCCGTATTTACGGACAAATTACCTAGCAGCTTGTTTAGCTTCGTAAGCCGCTTTTTTCTCTTTGTACTGTTCTTCTGTCAGATTGTGCCACCCTACGCAGTTACCTGTCGGGCTGCGCCCACATCCACATTCAGCCATGTTGAACTCCTTTGTTGTGATACCTTTTTAAGGTGATGTTTAAGTGGGTTTTGGCAAGTGGTTGGAACAAGAAATTTTTCAACAATTACTGTGATCCAATCGTGAATTCACACCGTATTTCGTACGGTATCAACATTCGTTGATCCTAGTTTTATTGAGGTGAAAACATGACAGACAACAACGGCTATGTAACGTTTAAGGGCTTGTCCCTATCCATTCTATTGATTGCGTTCATGATTGTCGGTGCGCCACTTAGCTATGCGTTCTTTGTTGGCTTTTAAAACACGTCTTTTGGGCGGGAGGTACGATTGTTCCACACAAACGACAAAATAGGCATATCGCGGTGATCCAGAGCAGGGTTTGCACCGTAACTGGTTGGTAATCAACTCCCTGTTGGTATCAACTTTATGGTCAGGCCTGCGGGTCTGGCCTTTTTTGTGGGAATTC
>JABGTH010000307.1 GCA_018647275.1 Paracoccaceae bacterium | reverse complement strand
TGACGCAACATTCTATGAAACCAAGCTTGCGACGGGTCGTTTCTATATGGCGCGCCAGTTGCCTGCGACGGCATTGCACCTGACGCGTATTCAATCTGGAAGTGATACGGGGATGGCGCTGGATGCGGCAAACTTCTAAGGTGCTAGGGGTGGGCGATTGTCCCACCCCAACGACACTACAGGAAAAACAACCATGCCCAAACGCTTTCGCTTTACACGCCGCTTCCCTGTCGCAATGACAGAAGACGGGTATCGCCGATTAAAACGGTTTTCAGCGGATGCGGGTTTGGATGAAGGCGAGGCGCTTTCGTTCTTGTTTGAGAATTTCGCCAGTGTCGTGAACGAAGAAAACCTGACCGCACGTTTGCGACTGTTCAACGCAGAGCTCGACGCGCGCAAGAAATAAACACATCTGGGGAGGATGTTGTGATGAGTGAGACTGCCAATGGATGGATGACCAACGAACACCAGATGATCGCGGATATGACGGCCCAATTCATCACAAACGAATGGGCACCCAAGTTTGCCAATTGGCGCAAACAGGGGCAGATGGATCGATCCACGTGGGCTGAGGCCGGCGAACTTGGGCTTCTCTGCCCCTCCATCCCCGAAGAATTTGGCGGCGCGGGCGGCGATTTCGGGCATGAGGCTGCGATCTTGATCGAAGGCAGCCGCGCGAACTTGGCCAGCTGGGGACATGGTATCCACTCTGGGATCGTGGCCCACTACATCCTGAACTGCGGCACGGACGAGCAAAAGGCACGTTGGTTGCCTAAAATGGTCACTGGCGAATTGGTTGGCGCGCTCGCAATGACGGAACCCTCCACAGGGTCCGACGTTCAAGCGATCAAAACGCGGGCCATTCGGAATGGTAATTCTTACCGCCTCTCTGGGCAAAAGACATTTATAACCAACGGACAGCACGCTAACTTAATTATTGTGGCCGCCAAAACGGACCCATCGCTGGGATCAAAAGGCGTGTCCTTGGTGGTTTTGGAAACCGACGGAGCAACCGGATTTGCACGTGGGCGCAACCTTGAGAAAATCGGGATGCACGCGGCTGATACATCAGAACTGTTCTTTGACAACGTCGAGATCGCACCCGAAAATATCTTGGGCGGGGAAGAGGGTAAAGGATTTTATCAACTGATGAACCAACTGCCCCAGGAGCGGTTGATCATCGCCTGCTCTGCCATTGGCGCAATGGAAGGCGCAGTTGAACGCACCATCGCCTATTGTCGCGAACGCGAAGCCTTTGGCGGACCAATCATGCAATTCCAAAACACACGGTTCAAATTGGCGGAATGCAAAACCAAAACAATGGTCAGCCGCGCATTCTTTGATGAATGCATGGCAGAACATTTGCGCGGTGAACTGACTCCAGACAAAGCGGCAATGTGCAAATACTGGACGACAGACACGCAAGCATGGGTGTTGGATGAATGCCTGCAATTGCACGGTGGCTATGGTTTCATGCAAGAATACGCCATTGGTGAGATGTGGACAGACGCACGAGTGCAACGCATCTATGGCGGAACAAACGAAATCATGAAGGAGTTGATCGCGCGGGAGCTGTAAAACTCTACCGGAATTACGGGCTGAAAAATTCGGATGCCTCCAGCGGGAGTTTTTTCTGGTAAGATGAAGACAAGGGACCACCCTGCTGTTCGATCCAATTTGGGATTGACCCGACGAGCCAAACAGCAGGGCTTCACCTTACACACGGCTCAGCTCTCCAGCCTGCCGCGCAGTACTTGGATCGCAAATTAACCTTAAGACTAAGTGAACGCCCCCCGTTCATATTACGAAATAAACTCCACAGGGGTCTGGGGATCTGAAACCCCCAGCTTCCTTATGAAAAAAATACCTTGGGAGGGGTATAGACCATGACGTTGAAATTGCATTGCTTTGGCGAAAGCGGAAATTCTTACAAAGCAGCACTGGCTTTGGAACTTTCCGGCCTTGAGTGGGAACCTGTCTTCGTTGACTTTTTTGGCGGCGCGTCCCGAACCCCTGAATTTAAGTCTGTCAACACGATGGGTGAAGCGCCCGTTTTGGTCGACACTGCTGCGGATTACACAGTGACCCAATCCGGTGCGATCCAAGATTACGTGAGCCACCTAAGCGGCAAATTTGCAGGCACCTCCCCTGAGGAACGCCGCGAAGTTTTGCGTTGGGTGCTGTTCGACAATCACAAGCTCAGCTCAATGGCGGGCATGACCCGTTTCTTGATGAACTTCTTGCCCGAAGCGAAGCGCCCAGCGGAAGTAATTGCGTTTAACCAAGGTCGTCTACAGGGCGCATATGCCACCCTCAACACCCATCTTGAGGGTCGTGATTGGATTGTTGGCAACGCCCTTACCAGCGCCGATCTAAGCTGTTGTGGCTATCTCTATTACCCAGAGCCTTTTGGCTTTGTCCGCGCTGACTGGCCCCACATTGATGCGTGGTTGACCCGCATCTCTGAAACCCCGGGCTGGAAGCACCCTTATGATTTGATGCCCGGAAACCCATCTGACCGTGCGTAACCTCACAAAAGGACGCAGCGGCAGCTCTTGAACTGCTCTGCTCCACGTAACCACATTGTGGCAAAGACCACCGCCAAAAGGATCAAAGAATGACCGAAGCCTATATCTATGACGCCCTGCGCACCCCGCGTGGTAAAGGTCGTAAGGACGGCAGCCTCCATGAGGTCACCGCCCTGCGCCTATC
The DNA here is from genome assembly GCA_018647275.1 of Paracoccaceae bacterium. GTDB lineage: Bacteria > Pseudomonadota > Alphaproteobacteria > Rhodobacterales > Rhodobacteraceae > Ascidiaceihabitans. The sequence goes on along the minus strand of JABGTH010000307.1, from coordinate 756 downwards.
CGCTGTCACATTGAACGCCCTCAAAGAGCGCAACAATTTGGGCGGCCATGCGGTTGAGGATGTGATTTGGGGCAACGTGACCCAAGTTATGGAACAAGGCGGCTGTTTGGCCCGTTCCGCAGTTTTGGCTTCTGATCTGGATCAATCCATCCCGGGTCTTGCGATCAACCGTTTCTGCGCATCTGGCATGGAGGCTGTTAACCTTGGTGCCAACCAAGTCAAAGGCGGCGCAGGCAGTGCTTATATTGCCGGAGGTGTTGAGATGATGGGCCGCGTTCCTATGGGGTCTGATGGTGCTGCGATTGCCGCCGATCCTTCGGTTGCGATGGACACCTATTTCGTCCCACAAGGTATCAGCGCCGATATCATCGCCACCGAATATGGTTTCACCCGCGACGATGCAGATGCATTGGCTGTTGAATCCCAACGCCGCGCCAAAGTTGCATGGGATGAGGGCCGTTTTGCCAACTCTGTGATCAACGTGCGTGACATCAACGGCATCTCAATCCTTGATCACGATGAATACATGCGTCCCCAAACCGATATGCAGTCCCTTGGTGCCTTGAACCCAGCGTTTCAGGCGATGGGTGAAGTCATGCCTGGCTTTGATAAGATCGCGTTGATGAAGTACCCACACTTGGAAAAAATCAACCACATCCACCACGCTGGCAACTCATCAGGCATCGTTGACGGCGCTGCAGCCGTTCTGATCGGCAACAAAGAGTTCGGCGAAAAACATGGCCTAAAACCACGTGC
>JABGTH010000273.1 GCA_018647275.1 Paracoccaceae bacterium | reverse complement strand
TAATTCCCCAAAATTAATAATTTCTTAATCATACCTTACGGTTAGTTGGTGTGCTAAAAGTCATTTCGCTTGATTTTGCGAACGGTCTTATGTGTAAATTGTGTTAAGCTAGAAAAAGTGGTTAAGCGGCCGCTGGTGTACTCCTGACGCGCAATTTTTTATTTTTCTAATTTGGAGCAGGTCATACACATTAGAGGTAAACCAGCCCTATGACATTGATAAACCCAGAAGAAGAATTGGCCAGCACGCAGGAATTGTTGGCCTCGGACATTGAGACCATTCGCACGTTGCTGCTTCGGTTTGGACAGGTTCATGCCTGTTTTTTGTCGGAAAAAATAGCCGCCACAGCGCGCAAACATGCCTAGGCGATGGATCCGATGCTGGACGATATGGATTATTGTGCGTGTCAGGAGCTGGTTTTGCTATAACTGATGGAGCGGCGTATATAATCAAGCACTGGATAATGCGAATTTTGGCCAATCAATTTCGAAATAGTACTTATCACAGCTTTGCGTTTGGTAATTTAGGTCTTACATGGCTATTCTACGCAAGAACCTAAAAAGGCTTTGACCATGGCTGACGTACGCACGAACATTCAATCTATCGACCCAGTTTGGGAACAAATCCAAGATGAGGCCCGTCAGGCTGTCCTAGACGAACCCTTGGTTGGTGGTTTTGTTCACGCCTGTATCTTGCATCACAAGTCGCTTGAAAAAGCGCTGTCTTATCGTGTTGCTGCCAAACTGGCGTCTAATGAGATGTCGATGGTTGTTGTGCGCGAGATCGTTGAAGAGGCATATGCGGCGGAGCCTGCATTGGTTGCAGCGTCGCGCGCGGATCTTGTTGCGATCTTTGAACGTGATCCTGCCTGCCATCGTTTGTTGCAACCGATCCTTTATTTCAAAGGGTATCAGGCGATCCAAGCCTACCGAATTGGTCACTATTTGTGGACTCAAGGTCATAAGGACTTGGCCTACTTCTTTCAGATGCGGGTTTCAGAAATTTTTGGCGTTGATATTCACCCGGCGGCAACAATTGGCCGTGGGATCATGATTGACCACGCGCACTCAATCGTTATCGGTGAAACGGCTGTGGTGGGAGACAACGTGTCCATGCTGCACTCTGTGACCCTTGGTGGGACCGGTAAGGAAGAAGAAGACCGTCACCCTAAAATTGGTGATGGTGTATTGATTGGAGCAGGGGCCAAAGTACTAGGCAACATCAAGGTAGGGCACTGCAGCCGCATCGCTGCGGGTTCTGTCGTTTTGCAGGACGTGCCTGATTGCAAGACCGTGGCAGGTATTCCGGCGAAGATTGTGGGAGAGGCAGGCTGTGATCAACCGGCGGTGTCAATGAACCACATGCTGGGTCCAGACGCAAAATAGTCAATTGATAGTATTGAAGAAAAGGCGCAGTAGGTTATCCCTGCTGCGCCTTTTTAATGTCTTAGGCCAACATGCCCATTGGATTTTCAAGGTTGTCGACAATTGCGTTCAGCAAGAGCGCGCCCAAAGCCCCGTCGATCACACGGTGATCCACAGACAATGTCACGGACATAACCGTTGCAACCACTAGATCGCCATCTGGTCCAACAATGGCTTTCTTCTTGCCCGCGCCAACGGCCAAGATTGCGCCATGTGGCGGATTGATCACCGCATCAAAGTTGTCGATGCCAAACATGCCCAAGTTAGAGATCGCAAAGCTTCCACCTTGGTATTCATCTGGGGCCAGTTTGCGGTCTTTTGCGCGTGTTGCGAGGTCTTTCATTTCTGCGGAAAGTGTAGAAAGTGATTTAACTTCAGCATCTTTAAGAACCGGAGTGAACAAGCCACCTTCGATTGCCACAGCCACGGCCACGTCTGACGGCTTAAGGTTGAACACACGATCACCAGCCCAAACTGCATTTGCGTCAGGCACAGATTGCAGCGCCAAAGCGCAGGCTTTGATGATGAAATCATTGATCGATAGCTTAACGTCACGCGCAGCTAGCTGCTTGTTCAGCTCACCACGGAACGAGAGCAGTGCATCAAGATTGATGTCACGGCGCAGGTAGAAGTGTGGTACAGTCTGTTTGGCTTCTGTCAGGCGTGCGGCGATTGTTTTACGCATGCCGTTCAGTGGGATCTCTGTGTATTCGCGGTCTTCATACATTTTAGCAACAGCATCTGCTGATGCACTTGCTGGCATCGCTACAGTTGTCGGCGCTGGCGCAGAAACAGCTGCTGGTGCGGCGCTTGCGCCTTCAACGTCTGCCTTGACGATACGACCACGTGGGCCAGAGCCGGTCATGGTTGTCAGGTCAACTCCTTTGTCGGCCGCAATGCGACGGGCCAAAGGTGAAGCAAAGACGCGATTGCCGTCTTTAGCTGCCGGAGCTGCAGGCGCAGGCGTTGGGGCAACAGCCGCTGGCGCTGCTGCCTCTGCTACGGGTGCAGTTGTCAGTGCGGCGGCTGGAGCTTCTGCTGTGACCATTGACATGTCGCTAGCGCTTTCTCCGTCTTCTAGAAGAACCGCAATAACAGCGTTTACTTTAACGCCTTCGGTGCCTTCAGCGACCATGATTTTGCCGACGACGCCTTCATCAACGGCTTCAAACTCCATCGTGGCCTTATCGGTCTCGATTTCCGCTAGCAGATCGCCAGAGGATACAGTGTCACCTTCTTTAACCAACCATTTGGCAAGTGTGCCTTCTTCCATGGTGGGTGAGAGTGCGGGCATGAGAATTTCGATTGGCATGTCTGCTACTCCTTATTTGTAAGTGACTTGATTCACAGCGGCGATGACTTCGTCCGTTGTGATCAAAGCGTGGCGTTCTAGGTTGGCGGCGTATGGCATTGGTACGTCTTTGCCGGTGCAATTGATCACTGGGGCATCGAGGTAGTCAAATGCTTCTTGCATCAAAATAGATGAGATGTAGCTGCCAACAGAACCCTGTGGCCAACCTTCTTCAACTGTCACGCAACGATTTGTTTTCATGACAGACTTGATGATTGCTGGAGTGTCCATTGGACGGATCGTACGCAGATCTAGAACCTCAGCAGAGATACCTTCTTCGGCCAACTTATCCGCAGCCTCCAATGCATATGTCATGCCAATGCCGAAGCTGACGATCGTGACGTCAGTGCCTTCGCGCCAGATGCGGGCCTTGCCGAATGGAACGGTATAGTCCTCAACGTCTGGCACATCGAAGGTTTTGCCGTACATGATTTCGTTTTCGAGAAAGATAACTGGGTTATCATCACGGATCGCAGTTTTCATCAAACCTTTGGCGTCGGATGCTGCGTATGGCATTGCAACCTTCAAACCTGGAACTTGCATGAACCATGCAGCGTAGTCTTGGGAGTGCTGTGCACCTACGCGGGCTGCTGCGCCGTTGGGGCCACGGAATACCATAGG
>JABGTH010000268.1 GCA_018647275.1 Paracoccaceae bacterium | reverse complement strand
TGATGGCATGTGTCATCTTGGATCACATCCTGATGCACCGTGGTCAAGTTGGCAAAAACCAAGGGAAAATCGGTTAAGTTTAACTGGTAAACGATAACCAATTTTCCCTCCCTACAAATAATCTCACCTTGCGCCCTCGCGTTAAAAGGCGCAGCTAAAGGTATGGAAAAACCCCACACAGACCATCGACCCGTCTTAGCCATAAGCCTCAAAATCACAGCTGTGCTTTTGTTTGTTGTGATGGCGGGCATGGTCAAGGAAGCGACCAAAGAAGTTCCTGTGGGTCAAGCTGTTTTCTTTCGATCTTTGATGCCGATCCCAATCATCCTTTTGTGGCTGCGGTTTCGTGGCAAATTACGTACAGGATTGGTGGCAAACAATGTCTGGGGCCACGTTTGGCGGGGATTGTTTGGCTCAAGCGCCATGTTCCTAACATTCGCGGGATTATCGTTGATTCCCCTGCCTGAAGCGACAGCAATTGGGTATGCTACCCCTATGTTCACCGTGATCCTTGCCATCTTTTTACTTGGCGAGCGCGTTGGTATCTATCGTTTATCAGCCGTTGTTTTAGGATTGGTTGGTGTCATGATCGTTATGGCACCTCGACTTTCGCTTGATACAGACGCAATGACCGCTGGCGCTGGACTGGGTGCAATATTTACACTTGCAGCTGCAGCCTTACGTGGACTTGTACAAATTCACGTTCGTAAAATGGTCGCAACGGAGAAGACAGGGGCAATCGTTTTCTACTTTTCTCTTACCGCCACGTGCCTATCTTTATTGTCACTACCCTTCGGTTGGGTTTGGCCCACCCCATATTCGCTTAGCCTATTGATTGGGGCTGGTACCATTGGCGCGCTGGCACAAATTCTGGTCACTTCGTCTTACCGATATGGTGCCGCATCCATGCTGGCTCCGTTCGATTACGTGTCTCTAATTTTTGCAAGTATCATTGGCTATGTCTTCTTTTCAGAAGCTACAACAATCAACATGATGATCGGCGCAATCTTAGTCGTATCTGGTGGTGTTTTGATTATCTGGCGGGAAAGAAAGCTGGGTATGGATCGCAGTAAAGACCGCGCAGCGACTGCACCCAAAGGTCAATAAACTAATCCTTGACGTGACACGCCGATGCCTCAACAACCAACCCATCCGCACCAAAGAGCAGAGTTTCCGCAGCCAGCAAATGATGTTGATTTCGGTAAGTGATGACCATCATGCCGTAGCCATGCAAAACATCGACCACCACGAAGGAAAGATCAGGTTGTTTTGCCAATGCTGCGGACCAATATGCACGCAAGGCCTGCTTGCCACGTAATTCGCCCGAACCAACAAGCCGCATCGCCTTTTGGGAGCGGAAGACAACGTCGTTTGAGTAGTGTGCCAGAATACGATCAAGCGAGTGGGAGTTCCATGCGGCTTCCCACTCGATCGCAAATGCAGTGAAATCCAAGTTAAACGCGGACCAGCTTTTCGTAACTCTCTGAAACATCGCGTGTAAGCGCACCTACTTCGAAGTTGAAGTCACCGATTTGACCAACCGGGGTCACTTCGGCAGCAGTACCCGTCAACCAGCATTGTTCGAAATCCGCCAATTCGTCTGGCATGATGATACGCTCGTTAACCGTGATGCCTTTTTCTTTCAGCATGCCGATAACGGTCTGACGGGTGATACCATTCAAGAATGCATCGGCGATTGGTGTGTGAACCTCGCCATCTTTAACGAAGAAGATGTTCGCGCCAGTCGCTTCAGCGACGTAACCACGGTAATCAAACATCATAGCGTCTGAACAGCCTTTGGCTTCTGCTGCGTGCTTAGACATTGTTGCGATCATGTATAGACCAGCAGCTTTGGCTTGGGATGGTGCAGTTTCAGGCGACGGACGTTTCCACTTTGCGATGTCAAGTTTAGCGCCCTTCATCTTTGCTTCGCCGTAGTAGTTGCCCCACTCCCAGCACGCCACAGCCATATGGACAGGGTTCTTCGCGGAAGCGACGCCCATATCTTCACCTGCACCGCGCCATGCAACTGCACGAACGTATGCGTTGGTTAAACCATTAGCTTCCAAAGCGGCTTCTTTCGCGGCTTCGATTTCATCAACAGAATACGGAAGTTCAAAATCAATCAGGTTACCGGACTGGACCAAACGGGCAGAATGTTCACGGGATTTGAAAATCTTACCATCATAGCAACGCTCACCTTCAAAGACGGAAGAAGCATAGTGCATTGCATGCGTTAGGATGTGGACGTTTGCATCGCGCCAGTCGACCAGCTTGCCGTCCATCCAGATTTTTCCATCACGATCATCATAACCAGCAGCCATCGCCGTATTCTCCAATTTTATTCCATTAATTGCGCATATAGTTCCGATGTGGACATAATCTTGCGCAAAACCTAACATTTCCTAGTCCTTTGATGTTGGAATGTCAACAACACTGACATATACTGTAACAGAGTGTTTTATAGCAGGATCGATTAATTATGTCGGACGGGCGCAGTACATCAGCATACAGCGGTGAAAATCTGCTGTTCCTCACTGACGAACAATTGCGCCAAGGGATTGAGGCGATGTTCTTTGCATATCGCGGCTTCACCGCCGATCCTGATCGTATTCTCGCAAACATGGCCTATGGCCGCGCGCATCACCGCGCTATCCACTTTATCCACCGCGCACCGGGCACAACGGTCAACAATTTGCTCAACATCCTTGGCGTGACCAAACAATCGTTAAACCGCGTTTTGCGTACCTTAGTTGCGCAGGGGCTGGTCATCAGTAAAGTTGGCAAGGTGGACAAACGCGAGCGGCATCTGTTTTTAACGGATGAAGGTAGCCGCTTAGAGCAAACACTTTCAGACGCACAGCGCGCACGCATGCGCAGCGCATTTCGTGACGCAGGACCAGCAGCTGTTGCGGGCTTTCGAACTGTGTTAGAGGCAATGATGGATACCGAAATGCAACGCGCCTACACGCGCCTCAAGGAGACTGGAGCATGAGTGCATTAGACGCCCACCTGATGATCGTAGACGACGATGAACGTATCCGCGTTTTGTTGCAAAAATTCCTCATGCGCCATGGCTTTTTGGTTACTGCTGCGCGCGATGCAGCTCATGCGCGGCGCATCCTCACGGGCCTTGATTTTGATATGCTCATTCTAGACGTGATGATGCCAGGGGAAGACGGCCTGTCTTTGTGCCGCTCAATCCGTGAAACAAGCCAGACGCCTATTTTACTATTAACAGCAAAGAGCGAAACCGATAACCGCATCGAAGGCTTTGAAGCTGGTGCCGACGATTATCTGCCAAAACCGTTTGAGCCAAAAGAGCTTCTGCTGAGAATCAACGCAATCTTGCGCCGCATGCCCGAAACACCGGCCGAAGAGTCATTTCCAAAAATTCTGAACCTTGGTGACATACGCTATGACCTCAAACGTGGAGAAATGTGGCAGGCTGAAGATTTGGTGCGCCTTACGGCAACCGAAATGCAGTTGATGAAGATTTTTTCGGCCAAACCGGGTGAACCAATCAGCCGAAACAAACTGGTTGAAGAATTAGGTCGCGACCGCGGCCAAGCCCAAGAACGTGCAGTAGATGTCCAAATTACACGTTTGCGCCGTAAAATCGAAACAGACCCCAAACAGCCTCGCTACCTGCAAACCGTACGGGGTGCGGGATACATGCTCGCCCCGGACTGACTTGGCTACAAATCATCTAATCGCCGACTGGTATCAAAACTAGAAAGCGGTTAAGATATCAACGCGTTGGCCCTTTGGCCCGCAAGAAACTCTGGATTGAACAAAGGCCGTACCATGACCGAAACTCCTGTGACTGAGATGAGCTTTGAACAAGCGATGGCTGAACTTGAACAGGTTCTTGGTCAACTTGAACGTGGCGATGTGGCTTTGGACCAATCCATCTCACTTTATGAACGCGGCGCATTGCTCAAAGCGCGTTGCGAAACGAAGTTGAAAGAAGCTGAAGAAAAGGTTGCCGCGATAACCTTGGATGCGGACGGCAACCCAACGGGTTTGAAACCTGTTGAAAGCCTCTGAAATCAATGTTTCGCCAACGCTTAACGGAATGCGCGGATCATATCCAAACGCACTTCAACCAAATCCTTTCTAAACTCGATCAACTGCCCGTGATTGACGCGATGGCGCATGCCACTAACGGCGGCAAACGACTACGCGGGTTTCTTGTTTTAGAATCCGCACGCCTGCACGGTATCGATCCTAAATCTGCGGTCTGGCCAGCGGCAGGGATTGAAGCTTTGCATGCATATTCTTTGGTTCATGATGACTTGCCTTGCATGGATGACGATGATTTGCGGCGCGGCGAACCAACTGTTCACAAAGCGTGGGATGAGGCAACGGCAGTATTAGCTGGCGATGCCCTCCAAACTCTTGCATTTGAAATGGTAACACGGCCTGAAGTTGGAAACGGTGAAGTACGCGCGAACCTCGCCCTTAGCCTGGCAAAAGCAAGTGGTGCTCAAGGTATGGTTCTAGGTCAAGCTTTAGACATCGCTGCCGAAACATCAGCTGTACCATTGTCTCTTGAACAAATCATGACGCTCCAACAAGGTAAGACAGGAGCCTTAATAGAGTGGTCCGCAACGGCAGGTGCACGCATGGCACAGAGCGACATAACTGCGCTATCGCATTACTCCCAATCGCTAGGGCTCGCCTTCCAAATTGCCGATGATATCTTGGATGTCGAAGGCGATGCAGAAACCGTTGGCAAAGCCACGGGCAAAGATGCTGAGGCAGGCAAAGCGACATTTGTGTCGCTATTGGGTTTGGAGGAGGCGAAACGCCGCGCAAGCGAACTGGTCGAATCTGCATCTGATGCGCTAAGCATATACGGTAATGACGCAAAAGCACTGCGTGAAGCAGCGGCCTTTGTGATCACTCGCAAGAATTAGGACACCACAATGACTGACCGCCCAAAAACTCCGCTTTTGGACACCGTACAGCGCCCAGCTGATATGAACCAAATGTCTGATGCCCAACTGACCCAGTTGGCACAGGAAGTTCGGTCTGAAACAATCTCCGCTGTTTCGGAAACCGGTGGACATCTTGGCGCGGGTTTGGGTGTGGTCGAATTGACCGTTGCGCTTCATGCTGTCTTCGACACACCAAAGGACAAAATTATTTGGGATGTGGGTCACCAATGTTACCCTCATAAAATCCTAACAGAGCGCCGCGATCGCATTCGTACACTACGCCAAAAAGATGGCCTAAGCGGCTTCACCAAACGCAGTGAATCGCCATACGATCCATTCGGCGCGGCACACAGTTCAACCTCAATAAGTGCCGCACTTGGCTTTGCAGTCGCACGTGATCTAGGCGGCAATGTGCCCGAAGGTTTAGGCGATGCAATCGCTGTGATTGGGGACGGCTCAATGAGCGCTGGTATGGCCTATGAAGCGATGAACAACGCGGGTCATTTGGGCAAGCGCTTGATCGTTATTCTAAACGACAACGAGATGTCGATAGCTCCACCTGTTGGCGCGATGTCTGCCTACCTCAGCCGTCTATATGCCGAAGAGCCATTTCAAGAATTGAAAGCTGCTGCAAAAGGTGCGGCAAGCCTGTTACCAGAACCTTTGCGTGAAGGCGCACGCCGCGCCAAAGATTTACTCAAAGGCTTAGCAGTTGGTGGGACCTTATTTGAACAACTGGGCTTTTCATATGTTGGCCCAATTGATGGTCACGACATGGATCAACTCTTGCCTTTTCTCCGGACAGTTAAGCAACGCGCTACTGGACCCATTCTCATTCACGTCCTGACGAAAAAAGGGAAAGGCTACCCACCAGCAGAGGCCGCCCGCGACAAAGGTCACGCAACAGCTAAATTCAACGTCATTACTGGCGAACAGAAAAAAGCACCCAGCAATGCACCAAGTTACACCAATGTCTTTTCTGACTACCTCCTAAAAGCTGCTGCAGAAAACGACAAGATTTGCGCCATCACCGCAGCCATGCCTGACGGTACTGGCCTAAATCTATTCGCCGAACGTTATCCCAGCCGTTGTTTTGACGTAGGTATTGCGGAACAGCATGGAGTAACGTTCGCAGCTGCCCTTGCCGCTGGTGGAATGAAGCCGTTTTGCACGATGTATTCGACATTCTTGCAACGTGGCTATGACCAAGTTGTGCATGATGTTGCCCTCCAGCGGTTGCCTGTTCGCTTTGCAATTGACCGCGCCGGCTTGGTTGGTGCAGATGGCGCAACACATGCGGGGGCGTTTGATATCGCATTCCTCGCCAACTTGCCCGACTTCGTCGTTATGGCGGCAGCGGACGAGGCAGAATTAGCGCATATGGTTGCAACAGCTGCAGCATATGATGATGGCCCCATAGCCTTCCGTTTTCCACGTGGCGAAGGCAATGGTGTAGATCTTCCTGAACGCGCTAGCCCGCTGGCAATTGGCAAGGGCAGAATGATCAAAAAGGGGTCAAAAGTTGCATTACTAAGCTTTGGTACCCGACTGGGTGAAGTCGAAAAAGCTGCAGAAAAACTTGCAGCAAAAGGAATTACACCAACGATTGCTGACGCCCGATTTGCCAAACCGCTTGATCGTGATTTGATTTTGTCACTGGCTGAAAACCATGAAGCGATGATCACAATTGAGGAAGGCGCAATTGGCGGCTTTGGCAGTCATGTGTCCCAATTACTCGCAGATGAAGGTGTCTTTGACCGCGGGTTTAAATACCGTTCAATGGTTCTACCTGACACGTTCATCGACCATGCGAACCCTTCCGATATGTATGCAGCTGCAGGACTAAATGCAGACGACATCGAGGCGAAAGTTTTGGATGTTTTAGGCATCGCCCAAATCGGTGCTGCGACGGCCTAAGCCATCTGATCTAACAACGATTGCAATCCTTCACGGTAGGTGGGGTAGATCAGTTCCACGCCTAGCTCTGTCTTGA
>JABGTH010000192.1 GCA_018647275.1 Paracoccaceae bacterium | reverse complement strand
TTGGCGTCAATGTCTCTTGGCCTGTTGAAAAATCCTGAAGGATTTGGCTTTCCAGGAAGCCGGAACTTGCAGCAATATACCTCCGCTCATAACACAGACATCATCGCTGGATCAGGTATGCACTGGGGTGTTGTCGCAGCATTAATCGCAGTAATTTTTGCGTATGTCTTGCTGGCCCGTCACCGCCTTGGCTTTGCCATACGAGTCACAGGTGAGGCTCCACGCGCTGCGCGATTTGGGGGTGTGAATCCCTCCCGCCTTATTCTATTTTGCCTAGGGATCTCTGGCATGCTTGCTGGTCTTGCTGGAATGTTCGAAGTTTCCGGACCTGCAGGACAAATCACAATCGATTTCAATGTCGGCTACGGCTTCACTGCGATCATCGTTGCCTTCTTAGGCCGCCTTCACCCCGTTGGTATCATGTTTGCCGGTCTTTTGATGGCCCTCACATATATCGGCGGCGATATCGCCCAAAGCCAGCTTCAACTGCCCGCTGCTGCGATTCAGGTATTTCAAGGCATGCTGTTGTTCTTTCTTTTGGCTTTTGATTTGCTCACCAATTATCGTGTGCGAATTGGATCGAGCGAGGTACCCACATGACCCGTCATACATTCAAATCTGTTTTTATGGGCAGCGCGATGTGCCTAATGCTGCTCGCGATAGTCCACCGTCAATTAACTTCAGTTGATGCCGTCGGTTTCATCGCCCTTGGGGTTTTTGTTGGTGTATATGTGCTTGCAGCTCTTCTTGCGCTCACTCTTCCAGTGTGGGCAGCCACGCGTAGTCCGGCAGTTCACCGTTTTCTGAAACGCATTCATTGGCCCAAATTACACCACATCGGATTGATGATGATTGGCGCGATACTGAATGCATTTAGTGTACACATGCGGATACACGGAGGTCTCACCTAATGGATTTATCTGCAATCAACCCTATAATTCTGATTGCCGCCCTGATTAGCGCTGCGACTCCAATTCTTTTGGCCGCAACGGGTGAATTAGTCGCCGAACGCGCTGGCGTTTTGAACCTTGGCGTTGAAGGCATGATGATCACTGGCGCGGTTTGCGGCTTCATCATATCGGTCAATACAGGATCACCAGCACTTGGCTTTGTAATGGCGGCTGTGGGAGGTGCCATGCTGTCATTGCTGTTCGCATTTCTGACACAGATTGCACTGGCAAATCAGGTTGCCTCTGGCCTTGCGCTCACACTATTTGGCTTGGGAATTTCATCCCTCATGGGGCAAAACTATGTAGGTATCAAACCGCCGCGATTGGGAGATGTAAATTTTGGACCGTTATCAGACATCCCAGTTTTAGGGACTATTTTATTCAGCCATGACCCAATAGTTTATGTTGGCCTTTTGATCGTCGCCGCTGTTTGGGCAACACTAAAGTTCACGCGCGCCGGCCTGGTTTTGCGCGCAGTCGGTGAAAACCATGACGCAGCACACGCCCTTGGATACAAAGTGAAACGCATCCGCACGCTTGCTATCATGTTTGGTGGGGCCTGTGCCGGCATGGGCGGAGCCTATATTTCCCTCATCCGGGTACCACAATGGACCGAAGGGATGACCGCTGGAGTTGGGTGGATTGCCCTCGCTATAGTTGTATTCGCGAGTTGGAAACCATGGCGTGTCCTGCTTGGTGCGTATCTTTTTGGCGGCATCACCCAATTGCAGTTGAATTTGCAGGGCGCAGGTGTCGCTATACCTGTCGAATATTTGGCAATGTCCCCTTATATAGTCACAGTGGTTGTGTTGGTGATTCTATCTGCCGACAAATCGCGCGCTCCGGGATCACTCGGACGAATATTCCACGCCTCGCAATAGAGGCACACCACGAATGCCCCACGTTGGGGCCAATACCTATGGGGAAGTACACATGAAATTCACCAAACTAATGACCGGCGCTGCGCTGGCACTTGGCCTAGCGACGGCTGCTGTGGCCGAAGACAAAACCAAAGTTGGTTTCGTATTTGTTGGCCCAGTCGGCGACGGCGGCTGGACTTACGAGCACAACAAGGGCCGTTTGGCTGTTGAAGAAGCATTCGGCGATAAAGTTGAAACTGTTTTCGTTGAAAGCGTTGCCGAGGGCCCTGACTCTGAACGTGTCATGACAGAGATGGCACTGAACGGCGCTGATCTAATCTTCACTACATCCTTTGGCTACATGGACCCAACGATCAACGTCGCTGCCAAGTTCCCAAATGTTAAGTTCGAACACGCAACTGGCTATAAGCAAGCAGACAACGTGTCTGTTTACTCTGCACGCTTTTATGAAGGTCGCGCGATCCAAGGTCATATTGCTGGCAAAATGACCAAGTCAAACATCATCGGCTACATCGCGTCATTCCCAATCCCAGAAGTTATCCGTGGTATCAACTCTGCCTACATCCACGCGAAAAAAGTAAACCCAGACGTCGAGTTCAAAATCATCTGGGCCTACACTTGGTTTGACCCAGCAAAAGAAGCTGACGCAGCTAAAGTTCTTATCGAACAAGGCGCGGACGTTGTTTTGCAGCACACAGACTCAACTGCACCACAAGCAGCTGCACAAGAAGCTGGCAACGTGATCACATTCGGTCAAGCATCAGACATGGGCCAATATGGTCCACTTCCACGCGTATCATCCATTATTGATGATTGGGCACCTTACTACATTGCACGCACCCAAGCGGTCATGGACGGCACGTGGACTTCCACAAGCACGTGGGATGGCATTGGCGCCGGCATGGTTGGCATCGGCGAAATTTCAAACGCAGTTCCTGCGGACGTGAAAGCAGAAGCGTTAGCACTGAAAGCATCTTTGGCTGACGGTTCTTACCACGCATTTACTGGCCCGTTGAATAAAGCAGACGGTTCAGCATGGTTGGCTGAAGGCGAGACAGCAAATGACGGTGATTTGGCTGGCATGGGCTTTTACCTTGAGGGAATCACAGCTGAAATTCCTAAGTAATTTCGGTTCAGTTTAAGCAAATAAGGGCCCCGATGTATTTCGGGGCCTTTTTCTTTGAGAACGCCACGATGTGTAATCATGCGAAATGGTCAGCCCAAAGGCTTGCAAAGCAAACCTACTCATCCGATATGAAGTCAAAAGTAATGGGGCAATTTATTTCATGGCAAATGCATCCTCTGAGCAATTGATCAAATGGTTGGAAGGTACATTGGCGACCCGCTTCATCCTTGGCGTTATTGTTTTCAATGCAGTGATTCTTGGGTTGGAGACCTCCCATACTGTTATGGGGACGATGGGCGGATTGTTAAAAACACTGGATACAATTTGCCTATCTATTTTCGTGCTAGAAATTATCCTCAAGTTGATCGCGTACCGTCATCGATTTTTTAGGAATGGTTGGAACCTCTTTGATTTCGTGATTGTTGGAATCGCATTACTTCCAAGCGGCGGCGCATTGTCTGTTTTACGTGCGCTTAGAATTTTGCGAGTGCTGCGTGTTATCTCTATATCGCCCTCACTGCGCACAGTTGTTGAGGGGTTGGTGTCGGCCCTACCTGGCATGGGCTCCGTCGTCGTCTTGATGAGCATCATCTTTTACGTGGGCGCAGTTATCGCCACTAAACTGTTTGCAGGGAGCCACCCAGAGTTCTTTTCTTCCTTGGGCGCTTCGGCTTATTCGCTCTTCCAAATTATGACCTTGGAAAGTTGGTCAATGGGGATCGTTCGCCCTGTCATGGAAATCCATCCATACGCATGGGCATTCTTTATACCCTTCATCCTCGTCACTACGTTTTCGGTTGTTAACTTGTTGGTCGGCCTTATCGTAAACTCGATGCAAGAAGCTTCAGAACGAGAAGCAGTGGATGAAACTGCGCTTCATCGCGAAGATTTGTTGGCACGGCTTTCACGTATTGAAGCACAACTCGAAAACCTAGGTGCTAAGAAATAACGACAGCGCCCGCTTCATTTGGTGAAATACAGATCGGCAGATTGCGCACTCAAAATTCTCATGCAACGATTGACTTGATCCTGACAAAGTGAGGCCAGCATGACAGATATAATTATTATCGGTGGCGGAATCGCAGGCATATCCGCCGCAGCGCGCATGTCCAAACATGCCCGTGTTGTGGTGTTAGAGGCCGAAAGCGCATTGGCCTATCATGCCTCGGGTCGTTCAGCGGCTTTGTTTGAGAAAAACTACGGATGCACTTCTGTGAAAGCACTCAACAGTGCAAGCGCGGACTATCACCACACGGCCAATGGTGGTTATTTAACGCCACGTGGTTTTCTAATCCTTGGACGCGATGGCGAAGATGAAATGTTCGACAGCGATTTAACCGACCTAAAGACATCTGAAATTTCACCCACGCAGGCACGCCAATACGTTCCAATTCTCAACCAAAAGATCACTCGTGCGGGCTATCACGAAAGTGCTTATGACTTAGATACCGATCGCATGATCCAAGATTTTGCGAAAATCGTTCGCAACAATGCTGGTCAAATCCATACAAGTGTCAAAGTGAGTGATATCACATTTCAGAATAATCGCTGGAATGTTAGGTGTGGTTCAGAGATTCACACAGCAGAGCTGTTGGTTAACGCCGCCGGTGCCTGGGCTGATAAAATTGCCAACCTGTCAAACATCTCACCAATTGGGATCACAGCTTTGCGCCGTTCGATGGCCCAAACGCCTGCGCCCACCGGCCATGATATATCAAACTGGCCAATATTTTTTGGCGTTGGTGAGGCGTGGTATGCCAAACCTGCAGCAGGGAAACTGCTAATTTCACCCGCTGATGAGACCCTAGTCGAACCTCACGATGCTTATGCAGATGACATGACCGTGGCCGAAGGGATCGACCGCTTCCAACAGCACGTCACACATGAGGTAACCCGTCTTGAAACAACATGGGCGGGGCTACGCAGTTTCGCACCCGATCGAACCTTAGTTTTGGGGCGCGACCCAACCAACCCAAGTTTCATTTGGTGTGCAGGACAAGGAGGCTATGGTTTCCAAACAGCCCCTGCAGCATCGCAACTGGTCGCTGACATCGTCTGTGGACACCGATCAGAATTACCCATTGATATTGTCGCAGCATTGTCACCAGAAAGATTCACCAATTGACCTTCAGAAATCCACCACCAAACGCCAGTATTGCAACCAAAACCGAAGGTAGCAAAAAGCTATTTGCGCCCTCTGCTGAACGCAATGCACCAGCAATTTGCGACGTTTTGAAGTCTATCGCCCTAAAACAGGGTAACGCATTGGAGTTAGCAAGTGGGACTGGTCAGCATATTGTGACCCTCGCAAAGGCCATGCCAAATATTCAATGGCAACCAACCGAAGTAGATCCAGATCGTATCACCAGCATTCAGGCCTACATCGACGAAACCAATTTGAGTAACATAAGCAACCCACTTTTGCTGAACGCCACACAAAGCGGTTGGAGCACTAAACTCTATCCGATTGATTTAATTTCATTATCTAACCTGCTCCATTTGATCAGCATGAGCGAGGCTGAAACCCTGATTATGGAAGCCGCAACGGCATTATCACAGGTTGGCCGTCTGTTTTTTTACGGCCCATTCAAACGCAGCGGTGAGCTAATCAGCCAAGGCGACATCAAATTTGACAGCAGCATACGTGCATCGGCTCCCGCCACGGGTTATAAAGACGATCAATGGGTAATTTCACAGGCAAGGCAGAACGGTTTAATACTGGCCAAAACAATTGAGATGCCGGCAAACAACTTGGCTTTGGTGTTTCAAAAGGAGGCATAGGACAGGCTTTCACCTGCCCCAATAAGTACGCTTAACCGTCAACGCGAATTGTTGTGTTCTTCGGATCATACGGACTATCTACGGTAACCTCAGCATCCCACATTTGATCGAACATCCGCACCTTAAGTTTAGTCCCCACTACGGCCAGAGCCTCAGGTACATACCCCATGCCAATCGACTTGTTGAACGCAACTGAATAGCCGCCTGATGTCAAACGCCCCACGCGATCTCCATTGTGGTATAGCGCCTCACGACCCCAAGGATCCGCGCCATCAGGGCCATCAATCAAAAGCGTAACACATTTGCTTTTCACCCCATGTGCAAGCATTGCATCTTTACCGTGGAACTCTTTTGATAGATCAATAAACCTAGGCAAATCAGCTTCAACCGGTGTCGCATCACGGCCCAGCTCTGTACCGAATGCACGATAAGATTTTTCTTGGCGCAGCCAGTTTTGCGCGCGTGCACCAACAAGTTTCATTCCATGGGGCTTACCCGCAGCCACGATTTGATCCCACAGGTAATTCTGCATCTCAATAGGGTGGTGAAGTTCCCAACCAAGCTCACCAGTGTATGCAACACGAATTGCACGCACTGGGCACATTCCCAATTCGATATTGCGCATAGTTAGCCATGGGAAGCGCTTGTTCGAAAGGACCGTGGATGGATCACCATCTTTGACCAACGAGTTCAGAACATCACGTGATTTTGGACCTGCGATTGCAAAGACACCCCACTGAGTTGTTACATCATGACACTCAATGTAACCAAATTCAGGTGTCTTATCCTCAATCGCTTTACGTAAATAATCGCTGTCGTAAGCCGTCCAAGCGCCCGCTGAGACAAGGTAATACTCGTTCTCTGCAATCCGAACGATAGTGTATTCAGTGCGTGTAGTTCCCGCAACCGTAAGCGCATATGTAAGATTGATGCGCCCAACAGATGGCAGCTTATTACAGGTAAACCAGTTTAAGAACTCAGTCGCACCCGGACCTTTGACAACGTGCTTAGTAAAAGCTGTGGCATCGATCAAACCAACGCCTTCGCGGATTGCCCTAGCCTCTTCCACTGCATATTCCCACCATGCACCACGACGAAATGAGCGACTGTCGTAATCAAATTTCTCCGGCGCATCCAATGGGCCGTAATAGTTTGGGCGTTCCCAGCCATTCACAAACCCAAACTGCGCGCCAGCTTTTGCTTGGCGATCATAAGCAGGTGCAGTGCGCAACGGGCGGCACATAGGGCGTTCTTCATCAGGGTGGTGAACCACATAGACGTGATCGTAACATTCTTCATTTTTACGCGCTGCAAATTCAGTCGTCATCCAATCGCCGTAGCGCTTTGGATCGAGTGAGGCCATGTCGATGTCAGCTTCACCCTCAACCATCATTTGCGCAAGGAAATAACCTGTGCCGCCTGCCGCTGTGATCCCAAATGAGAAACCTTCAGCCAACCACATATTACGCAAACCAGGTGCTGGCCCAACCAATGGGTTCCCATCTGGAGTATAACAAATGGGGCCATTGAAATCGTCTTTCAAGCCGGCCTCTTCACATGATGGAATACGATGGATCATCGCCATATACTGTTCTTCAATCCGCTCGAGATTAAGCTGGAAAAGATCCGCACGGAAGCTGTCAGGCACACCGTATTCGAAACGGGCTGGTGCATTCTTTTCATAAACACCTAAGATCCAGCCACCACGCTCTTCACGAACGTATGACTGCGCATCAGCATCGCGGATCACTGGATGCTCCGGGTTCCCAGCTGCGCGGTGCTCTACCAACGTGGGGTCTTGCTCCATAACGATAAATTGGTGCTCGACTGGGATCGCTGGCATCTTGATGCCCAGCATCTTGGCCGTGCGCTGTGCATGGTTCCCCGACGCCGTCACAACATGCTCAGCGGTGATAACTACCTGCTCATCGGAAGGGATCAGATTGCCACCCTTCTCGATCATCTTGGTACAGGTCACTTCCCAAGCAGAACCATTCCACTCGAAAGCATCAGCCTGGCATTTACGTTCGATCACAACGCCGCGCTGACGCGCACCTTTGGCCATCGCCATCGTCACATCTGCAGGATTAATGTAACCATCAGTATGATGATACAAAGCGCCCTTAAGATCCTCGGTGCGGATCAACGGCCACTTTGCCTTGATCTCGTCCGGGGTCATAAAGACATACGGCACGTCACACGTTTCTGCAGTCGATGCATACAACTTGTATTCATCCATGCGCTCTTCAGTTTGAGCCATCCGTAGATTTCCAACGACGGCGAATCCCGCATTTAGGCCAGTTTCTTCCTCAAGCGACTTGTAGAAATCTACCGAGTACTTATGAATATGGGTCGTGGCATAAGACATGTTGAACAATGGCAGCAAACCTGCAGCGTGCCACGTAGACCCAGACGTTAGCTCATCGCGCTCAAGCAGCATAACATCTTCCCATCCAGCCTTCGCCAGATGGTAGGCAATCGAAGTTCCGACGGCACCGCCGCCAACAACCAATGCTTTAACCTTAGTTTTCATGAACGCGACTCCCTAAACCTTCAATTGTGAATATTATAAAACGCATCACACAAAAACGCGCCAGCCCCCCGACAGGTCATGGCAAAAAACCGACCTCTCCAGATACTCCCGCTTCATCTTACCAAGCAAACTCTGGGGGAGCCGCGCAAGCGGTGGAGGCTAGCCCCCAGTCAATTTCCTTGCGTGGATTTCAGCCACATACAATTTTCCCTGGGTTCATAATCCCATCAGGATCAAGCGCCATTTTGATTGCAATCATTGCATCAACGGTTGCGGCCCCAAGTTCGCGTTCGAGATAAGGCATCTTACCTTGCCCAATCCCATGCTCACCCGTACATGTTCCATCCATAGAAATAGCCAAGTCGTTTAGCCAACTGACAAACACCGCTGCTCGCGCCATTTCGTCCTCGTTAGTTTTATCGATGAGCAATAGGCAATGAAAATTCCCGTCACCAACATGCCCAACGATCGGTGAAATAAACGCATCGGCTTTCAGGCGTTCCTGCGTTTGACTGACACATTCAGCAAGCCGCGAAATCGGAACACAAACATCCGTTGAAATCCCCATTGCTCCCGGGCGCAATTGCAAAGTTGCCCAATAGGCATCGTGGCGCGCTTGCCAAAGCTTGTTGCGCTCCTCCGTACTTGTGGTCGAGGTATAGCCCCCGCTCCCATGCTCTTCTGCGATCAACCCAAACATCTCGGCCTGCTCAATCACACCCGCATCAGAACCGTGGAACTCCAGTAGCAATAACGGCTCTTCTGGCAGGTCCAATTTTGAATACGCATTACACGCTTTAACCTGCAGGGCGTCCAAAAGCTCAATCCGCGCTACAGGGATGCCATATTGGATAACTTGCATCACTGTCTGGCATGCAGCGTCGACACTTGGGAATGTACAACGGGCAGAACTGATAGCTTCAGGTATCCCTTGAAGTTTTAATGTAATCTCGGTGAACAGACCAAGTGTTCCCTCCGAACCTACCATAAGGCGGGTTAAATCGTACCCAGCAGACGACTTTTTGGCGCGTTGTGCAGTTTGAATAGTACGCCCATCGGCCATCACGACCTCAACCGCAATGACGTTGTCTTTCATCGTGCCGTAGCGCACAGCATTGGTCCCGCTTGCACTCGTTGCGGCCATGCCCCCCAATGACGCATTCGCGCCAGGATCAATCGGAAAGAACAGTCCC
>JABGTH010000334.1 GCA_018647275.1 Paracoccaceae bacterium | reverse complement strand
CAATCTCATTCAGGCAATCCGCAGCCGCACGGGAAAACGGATTCGGGATGTAAATCACCCCCAAGCTCTCAGTATAATCTTTCAAGGCAATTTCATCGCCCAAAGACAATGCACAGTTCGCCATGACTTCCCAAATGGACACATCAGCGTTTGGTGGGAAGATTTGCTTGGCTTCATCCGTCATCTCATCTTCAATGATATGCGTCTGGTGCTTAACGCACTCACAGCCAGACGCCGCAGCAAGACGCACCATTTCTTTGGCCACATCCAATGAACCACCATGGTTGATGCCAATCTCTGCAATTACCAGTGGCGCGTGGCCATAGCCGATTTCGCGTGTGCCAATTTTCATCTTAGTGGTCCTTGTTGTTGGTCGTGTTTAATTCTGTCGTATCGCCGCCACTGGCAGCTGTCTCTAACTTTGCCGCCACGCGTTGCGCGCGCACCTCAGCCGTGCCCCAACGGTCATGAAACCACAACCACTGTGCGGGATAACGGCGTACCTGCGCCTCAAGACGGTCCGACATCTCAGCCATCATCTCATAAGACGCGCGGTGTTCAATAGGCGTTTCAAATTCGATATGATGGGTCATCCCATCCGGCCCACGGTGGGCGAAACACGGCACAAACAACGCGCCAGTCTTCATCGCGATCTTAGCAGGCACATCAGATGTGGGTGCCGGTATGCCAAAGAAATCGACGTCTTCATACTGGGCCGCGCGCACGTCAAACAGCATCGCAGCAATCCCACCTTCACGCAAATGACGGGTGAACCCTAAAAATCCTTTACGGCTTTGTGGAAACGCAGGCCCCGTCAAATAGCCATAGTTCTTGGTGTAATGTTCATCAAAATGCGGATTGGATGCAGGACGAAACAGGCAGGCCGATTGATGGCCCAACGTATGAAGCGCGATGCGCATCGCCTCGTAATTACCGATATGGCCGGAAACCAACATCACAGGCCGGCCCTCAGCAATGGCCGCCATCATCTGATCGTATCCCGCACCACAGATGTTTTCAGATTTCAACGCAGCAGCCACATCATGTTTTGAATAGTTCTCGATCATGTTCTTGCCAAAGTTGGCGGCAACTTCATGCGCGATCTTGCGCGCTTTGCGTGCAGACATATCAGGATGAACCAGTTGCAGATTGCGCACTGCTTTTTTGATAAAACCAAACAACGGAGCCACGGCATAGCTGGCGATAAAGCCAAATAGCTTCACTCGCGTGCGATAGGCAAACAGGCGCGTGAAGGCGATAATCCCCAGCACCAGCCAATTGACTGCAACATCGCTGTTAAAACGCATGATTTTACTCTGCTCCATAATTTGATCAATGCAGCGACCCGACTGCGCTCAATTCCCTGTCTGGCAGGGATTTAATGGATGTCGCCGTGGCATACAACTAAATCCCACCGCGCACGCACAGCCAACACACATTAGGATTTTGGCAATGTCCCGCCGTATCCAAGCCAATAATCACGCGCCCATGGCACCTGACCAGAACCCACATGCAGCAGGTTATCCCAACGTTTACGCCCCGGTAGGGCCAAGGTAATAGGACGTGGATCGCCATGAAAGGCTACCACATTCGCCCGGTCAGGTGGGGCATGGTGATGCAAAAGCAGATCGACGCCAATAGGGCGAGGCAACCAGCGCTTAAAGCTGGTCACCCAATCCACAAGCCAATTTTCCATTGAGAACGCATGTTCCTCGACCCAAACCTGTTCAATATCAGCAGCATCAAACGCCGCCTGGGGATCGGCCTGAAACTGTTCCGCGATTTGGGTATGTTCTTCAAGGTTGAAGGCAAACAGCCCCGTTCCCAGCAACTCATCCTGTGGCTTGGCCACCCGATTGGGACGCCAATTGTCCCCCACATCAATGCCAATAAAGGACGCAGGGTGATCCATGAATTGGGTTAAGTCGCCGCAAATGAAGGTATCAAGATCCACAAACAGCGCCCTGCCCGTCAGACCATGAAAGTCCGCCAGAAACACGCCCAGTTTGGGCCACGCCCCATGACGCCACATCTGTGGGCTGCACCCAATGTCGGGGATTGGAAAAATCTCGATACCGCCCATGAATCCACTGTCGTCATCCGTCAAACACACAAAGCGAAAGTCGCCCGTCATATTGGCCCGAACCGCGTTGTAAAGCACGTTCACATATTCAGAACTGTACAGCGAACCCCACTTCATACACAAAACAATGCGATCCATAATCACTCCAAATCAATCAAACTGCTAAATTTTGCTCCGCACCTTGTCTACCAACGGCCATACGCAAAAACATCAAAGGCCACTTGCGGCGGGCGTTGGCTAAGGGGTACAAACCTGTAT
>JABGTH010000144.1 GCA_018647275.1 Paracoccaceae bacterium | reverse complement strand
GCTAACCTGCCGTGATCTTTCGAAGATGGCCGTAGGGCAGTGCAAATACATCCTGATCATCAATGCCGATGGTGGTATCCTGAACGATCCAATCCTGCTGCGACTTGCAGAGAACCACTTCTGGATTTCTCTAGCAGACAGCGACATCCTGCTTTGGGCGAAAGGAGTTGCGATCAATTCTGGCCTTGATGTCACGATTAGTGAGCCTGATGTGTCTCCCTTACAATTGCAGGGCCCAAAGTCTGGCGAGATATTGAAGGCGCTCTTTGGCGACGATATCATGGACCTGCGCTATTACTGGCTGCGCGAGGTAGAGTTGAAAGGCATCCCTCTGATCGTGTCCCGTACGGGTTGGTCCAGTGAGCTGGGCTACGAGATTTATCTGCGCGATGGCTCCAAGGGAGATCTGCTCTGGGAAACAATCATGGCCGCAGGTCTGGAATTCGGCCTCAAGCCAGGACACACTTCCTCCATTCGCCGTATTGAAGGCGGGATGCTATCCTATCATGCTGATGCCGACATGAGCACGAACCCCTTTGAGCTTGGCTTTGATCGGCTGGTCAATCTCGATATGGAGGCTGATTTCATCGGCAAAGCTGCGCTACAGCGGATCAAAGACGAAGGCCTGAGCCGCAAGCAAATCGGCCTGATCATTGATGGGGCCCCGCTCACCTGCCCAAACACGACGTTCTGGGAAATCAACTTGGACGGCACACCAATCGGTAAAGTCACATCCGCGATTTATTCCCCACGTTTGGAACAGAACATTGCTCTGGCCATGGTGTCGGTAGAGCACGCCAACATCGGCGCACAGGTCGAGGTCGTCACAAGGTCTGGCCCTTTCCCCGCGATGATATGTGAGCGTCCGTTCTATGATCCTAAAAAACAAATCGCGGCTGCTTGACACCCTGCCCTTGCTCGTAATTTAACAAATAACCCATTTGGAGACCTATCTAGGTAATTACTGGCGGGCTATTGTTTTATATGGTCAAAATTGACCGCGATCTAATTCTCCACCATGTTTATCTCAATCCTGTATTTGCAAAGAGGACTAGGGTCCTTCAAGCAACTTCTAAACTTACGCAAGGCCGAACCTAATGATAAACTTGAGACAAAAGACCGAAGCTGTGTTTTCAGATGCTATATCCATTCCTCCAACTCCCTCAGATATGGATGAAAGTGAATGGCTGACCCGGTTAGAACTTGCTGCATGCTATCGGCTGGTCGATCACTATGGCTGGACCAGCGTAGTATATAATCACATCACATTGCGTGTGCCCGGAACAAATGAATTTTTGATCAATCCTTTTGGCCTGCGATACGATGAAATTTCGGCATCTAACCTCATTCGCGTCGATGTTGATGGAAACAAAAAATCCGAAAGCAAGTGGCCCGTGAATAAGGCTGGCTATCTCATACATTCCAAATTGCACCAAGCGCGCGAAGACCTGCATTGCATAATACACACACACGAGCCAGTTTCGCAGGCGCTTTGTGCATTGCAGTCGCAGGCGATCCCACTCACCCAAGAAGGCTGTCAGCTTTACGAACGGATTGGTTATCATGACTTTGAAGGCATAGTTCTAGACGGAAGTGAAGGACCCCGGCTAGTGGAGGCGATTGGCCGTGATGCCCACACGCTATTGTTGCGCAACCACGGTCTGATTACCGCTGGACCAGATGCAATTTGGGCCTTTGTTCGTCACCTCGATTTTATTCGGAATACCGAGGTACAGCTTGCTGCGATGGCATCCGGAAAACTCAATCTGATACCAAACGAAATTATGGTAAAGACACGCGAACAATTTGAAGGTGGCTCGGCGCAGGCAAATGCACTTGTTAGACATCCCGAATGGCCAGCCTTAGTGCGACTGATTGATCAAATAGACCCTACTTGGAAAAGCTAGAATCTAGCTTTGCTGTCGCTTCGAAAGCCAATCACAATCCTAAATTCTCCAAATAAGCCTCCCCCTTTGAAGTGGTCCGCCCCTGTAGTTAGGAAAGCGGAGGACCAAAGATGACGATTAAGAGAACCAAACCGGAAGAGATTGTCGTGAAATTATGGCAAGTTGAAGTTCTGATGGGGGTGCTGTCAGACGAATGCGAACTCGCCTCTGCCAAGACAGTGACGCTGCGATTTACGCCGCACCGAGATCGCGCCACTCGGCAAGAGCGGCGGCGCGGTTGAGCTTGAAGTGATGTCTGCTGGAGAGGCTGCGTTCCTGGTTGAAGTGGTTGAAAACGGAGG
>JABGTH010000001.1 GCA_018647275.1 Paracoccaceae bacterium | reverse complement strand
GAGGTCGCAACTTGAGCGCATCAAAATTAGATGGCTCTAAACTATCACGGTATCTAAACGGACTAAAATCATATTTTTTAGGCTAAATGGCTGGGATGGTAGGATTCGAACCTACGATCTACTGTACCAAAAACAGGTGCCCTACCACTAGGCCACATCCCAAAACCTGATGGCTAGATAGTCTTAGCTTGATCGGTACGCAAGACCCGTTTTGGAAAAACTTTATCTGCTTGAAAATTAGTGAATGCCACTTTGCTTTAATTGCATACGTTAATCAAAACAGCGCCGTCACGAGCACCGCTTTCAACCAGTTCATGAGCGTGAGACACCATATCTATAGGGAAAATCTTTGCGATCGGGCATGTAAGTGCTTTGTCTGACAATGCTTGGTTCAATCGGGCAATTATCGAAAGGCGTTCTTCGATCGGCAAAAGATATATTAAAATTATGTCGAGTGTGACCGCTTTGAACAGCATTTCAAAAAATGGAACTTGGGGATTTAACGACTTGGCAGATCCGTATGCCGCAATGATTCCATTTGGTTTTATCAGAGCTACGTCTGCGGTAATGTTCAGGCCGAACTCCACTTCGACAATTCGGTCAATCAATTTGCTTTTGTTCGCTTCAAGGACCTTTGATATCAATTCAGGGTCTTTGTAATCAAATGCATGGTCAGCGCCCATTGAAAGGCACTGCGCCATATCTTGTTCTGAACACGTGGTAATAACTTGTGCACCGCCCCATTTTGCAAGTTGGACTGCAAGCAGCCCCACCGTTCCACCACCACCTTGTATAAGAACAGTAGAACCACTTACGTCACCATTTCCAAAGACAGCATGTGCTGCAGTTAGGCCGGGGATGCCCATTACCGCCCCAACCTCAAAAGAGACGTCATCGGGCAGGGGTACCGCCTGGGATTGATCCAATACGATATGAGAGGACGCTGTGCCAAAAGCTCGCTGCCATTGCCCGTTCCAAATCCAGACCCGTTGACCGATCCGATCTTTGGAAACATTGGAGCCAACTGATGTGATGATACCCGCGCCATCACTGTGCGGAACGATCGTGTCAAAAGCGGGTTTAGTCATTCCTGGGCGGCCTGCGCGCGCTTTAACATCTGAGGGGTTAACACCCGAAAACCGTAGTTCAACTACGACTTCATTTTTGGTGGGTTTTGAGATTTCGATGTCTGTTAATTCAAGGACATCTGAGGCCTTTCCGAATGCCGAATATGAAACTGTGCGCATGTCATGCCCTCAATGAAATTGTTAGGGCTAGTTTAGCGAGGTGCTTTCAGATTGCTAGGCATTGAGTAATGTAAAACAGATGCGGCGCGTGTTGAATGTAGCGTTTTGCTGCTTTAGTCACGGATCTCGTCTGGGTGAACACCCCAAATGCGCGCTTTGGGTGCCCAGCCTTTGTATCCACCCGAAGTCAGGCGACACCATTCCAAATCACATTTGCCAAGACGAGCAATGACACCAACTTCTAGTGCAGCTGTTGCTGGCGCTTTTACATCTGGACGGGTCCGCAGGATCAGGAGGTCTTTTTCAACAATAACAGAGCGGGCACCCGACAACAGTGAATAGTGAACCCAGCCGCCAAGACCATCACGGTCTTCAACGCGACGCCAATGCCCATGCTCTGCTGTCACGCGTAATGGCATGCTACGGCGCTTGAAAACCCAGTCAATTCTGTGTGTTAATGATGGGCCACGGCGCACGTTTCCCTCTGAGGTTTTCAATGAAACAAAACGCGGCACGGGCAGGTTTGTCACTTTGCCTTTACGCTCTTGTGCGGATGCTACGGTAACCGCCAGTAGCGTAGCAGACACAACGATCAATCCTCTGGATGTAAGATTTCTTTTCATATCAGAGGCCTATACTGCCATTCTTTCAATTCGTCGACCCATTTTACGGGAGGTTCTTGTACCTTAGTCCGACATCCGCCAACATGCCATAAATAGTAGGTAACCGCCAAGCGCGAAGGGGATGAAATGCCAAAGGATCGGCTAAATGTGTTTGTGACGCGACGATTACCCGAACCCGTCGAGAAAAGATTGTCCCAATTGTTTGATGTTCAGCTACGTACAGATGACGTTGCAATGACTCAAGAAGAGTTGGCCACTGCTATGAAAACCGCTGACGTTTTGGTGCCAACAATTACGGATACAATTGATGCAGGGCTAATCGGACAAGCCGGGCCACAGCTTAAATTAATTGCGAATTATGGTGCTGGAGTTGATAATATTGATGTTGCGACTGCACGTGAACGTGGGGTTTTAGTGTCAAATACACCCGGTGTCTTAACTGAAGACACGGCTGATATGGCAATGGGTTTGATCCTTGCGATTACTCGTCGTATTCCTGAAGGGCTTGCTGCAATGCAAACTGATAAATGGCAAGGATGGTCACCGACGGCGCTGTTGGGCGGGCGGATCGGCGGTCGTCGGCTTGGAATTCTGGGCATGGGCCGCATTGGTCGTGCTGTTGCGCAGCGTGCGTCAGCATTTGGAATGCAAGTTCATTACCACAACAGACGGCGGTTACGTCGTGAAATTGAGGACGAGTTGCAAGCAACCTACTGGGAAAGTCTTGATCAAATGGTTGCCCGAATGGATGTGATCAGCATCAATTGTCCTCATACTCCGTCGACTTTCCACCTTATGAATGCGCGGCGTCTCAAGTTGATGAAGCCAAGTGCGGTGATTGTGAACACATCGCGTGGCGAAGTTATCGACGAGAATGCGCTGGCACGGATGCTGCGCGATGGGGCAATCGCAGGGGCTGGGTTGGATGTATATGAAAAAGGCACCAAGGTACATCCGCGTTTGCGTGAGATGTCGAATGTGGTTTTGTTGCCGCATATGGGATCTGCGACAAACGAAAGTCGAATTGAAATGGGTGAGAAAGTCATCATCAACATCAAAACCTTCCAAGATGGTCACCGTCCACCGGACCAGGTTGTTCCATCTATGATGTGAATGAATGAAACGTTAAGAAGATTTTAAGGAAAATGAATGGCCACTAATCATCGAATTTCGCGTAATGAGGAAGGAATCGCAATTGTCTCTGGCGTCCTTAAGCAGCAGTTTGGAGATAGGTTTCAAACAGGTGATGCAATACGTGAACAACATGGTCACACGACAACATGGTTGGAAAACCAGTGGCCCGATGCTGTCGTTTTTGCTCGAGACAAAGATGAAATAGTTGCGATTGTTAAAGTGTGCGCAACACATAAAGTACCCGTTATACCGTTTGGGACTGGGACCTCTCTGGAAGGGCACGTCAACGCGCCTGCCGGTGGAATTTGCATAGATGTGATGCAGATGGATAAAATTTTGGCGGTCTATCCGGATGATCTGTCCTGTGTCGTCCAACCTGGGGTGACACGCGAACAGCTCAATACTTATTTGCGTGACCAGGGACTGTTCTTTCCGATTGATCCTGGCGCGAATGCGTCATTGGGGGGCATGGCCGCAACGAGTGCAAGCGGG
The DNA here is from genome assembly GCA_018647275.1 of Paracoccaceae bacterium. GTDB lineage: Bacteria > Pseudomonadota > Alphaproteobacteria > Rhodobacterales > Rhodobacteraceae > Ascidiaceihabitans. Next base: position 41 of record JABGTH010000001.1, on the reverse strand, counting down.
ACCAATGCTGTGCGCTACGGCACGATGAAAGACAACGTCAT
>JABGTH010000215.1 GCA_018647275.1 Paracoccaceae bacterium | reverse complement strand
CGTGATCAAATCGTGGCTGCCTTTGAGGGGATCGAAGCCAATCACACCACAGGCCCAATGTCCGACGCACCCGTAGGTGCGTTTGAATTGACTGAAACCACACGTACGTCCGATGATGGATCAGATGCAGGTGGTGGCTTGATGAGCGTGATGCGCGGCGGCCGCGTGTTCGAAAAAGTTGGTGTGAATATCTCAACCGTCTACGGCACTTTGGGTGAACGGGCGCAAAATGCGATGGCGGCGCGCAAGGGCATTCCGGGAATGAAAGACGATCCGCGGTTTTGGGCTGCTGGTATCAGCCTTGTTGCCCACATGCAGAATCCACATGCCCCTGCTGTTCACATGAACACTCGGATGTTTTGGACCCCGCATGCATGGTGGTTTGGTGGAGGATCAGACCTAAATCCTTGCATTGAATATGACGAAGACACGGCGCATTTCCACGACCAGCAAAAGCAGCATCTCGATCCGCACGGGGCCGATTTGTATCCTAAGTTAAAGGAATGGGCAGACACCTATTTTTATATCCCGCACCGCCACCGTGCGCGGGGCGTTGGTGGCATCTTTATGGATGATCGTTGCACTGGGGATTGGGAGGCTGATTTCGCCCTGACCCAAGACATTGGCCGTGCGTTTTTACCCGCCTACCTACCGCTTGTGGAAAAGCGCAAAGTCCAAGATTGGGATGAAGCTGCCAAGAACGCGCAGCTTATCCATCGCGGCCTCTACGCGGAATATAATCTGGTCTATGATCGTGGGACTAAGTTTGGGCTTGAGACGGGTCATGATGCAAATGCAGTTTTGATGAGCCTACCGCCAATGGCCAAATGGACCTGAGCTAAGGTTTAGTGTGTGTGCCAGTCAAAGAAGCCTTCGCCAGCACGCTCTAAAAGCTCTTTTGCAAGCTCAACGCCCATTGTCGCGCCGGTTTCAATCGGACCAATGCGTTTACCGCTGAGGGACTGTGATCCGTCTGGACGCAGCACTTCACCGCGTAAATGCAGCACGTCTCCATCCAGGGTCGCGAGACCCGCAATCGGAGTTTCACATGATCCGTCTAGCGCCTGAAGAAACGCGCGCTCTGCGGCAAGTCGTTGACCGGTCGGGGTGTCGTGTACGGCAGCCAACATCTTTTGCATCCGTGCGTCATCTGCACGGCGTTCGATTCCGATAGCACCTTGGGCAACTGCAGGCAGCATATCGTCTGGATCAACCGGTGTGGCGGGAACATCGTCACGGCCAAGGCGTTTCAAGCCAGCTGTCGCAAGAAAAGTACATTCTGCGATACCATCATCTAGCTTTTTCAAGCGGGTCTGCACGTTGCCGCGAAATTCGACAACATTTAGGTCTGGGCGACGGTTCAGCAATTGCGCGCGGCGTCTTAGGCTGGACGTGCCTACTACGGCACCACTTGCCAGTTCTGCGATAGAACCCAAATTGGGTGAAATGAACGCATCGCGTACGTCTTCTCGCGGCAGGTAAACGTCCAGCAGCAAACCATTTGGTTGGATTGTTGGCATGTCCTTCATCGAATGAACTGCGATGTCGATCTTACCTGACAGAAGATCCTCTTCAATTTCGCGTGTGAATAGACCTTTGCCGCCAATGTCTTTGAGTGGACGGTCTTGGATCATATCCCCTGTCACCTTGATCACGACGACCGCAAACGAATCCTCGAGCAAATCAAAGGCAGCCATCAGGCGGGCCCTTGTTTCATAGGCTTGGGCTAAGGCTAAAGGCGATCCACGTGTGCCGATTTTGAGAGGCTGTGCGGGGGAGGGGAGATCAAAATTCATAAGCCTTTTTAGGCGCGTCATATGCGCCTGACAAGCTAAGATCTCTTGACAAAATCGCCGCAGGGCGTGACCAACGGCCCGTCGTAAAAAGGATCCTGATCATGACCTCATCCAAAACTATTCTGCGCGCGCTTGACGGTGAAACTCTGCCGACTCCGCCGATTTGGATGATGCGTCAGGCGGGTCGCTATTTGCCAGAGTACAAAGCGACACGCGCACAGGCCGGAGATTTCTTGTCGCTGTGCTATAATCCTGATCTTGCGACTGAAGTCACATTACAGCCCATTCGTCGCTATGGTTTCGACGCCGCTATCTTATTTGCTGACATTTTGCTGATCCCACAAGCGCTTGGCGCGGATTTGTGGTTTGTCACGGGTGAGGGGCCGCGGTTGTCCACGATCACATCACAAGCAGACCTTGATAAGTTGGGTCCAGTTTCTGACATCCACGAGACGCTAAACCCTATTTATCAGACAGTGCGGAATCTTTCGGGGGCATTGCCAATCGAGACTACTCTGATTGGCTTTGCCGGGGCGCCATGGACCGTTGCGACCTATATGATTGCAGGCCGTGGCACGCCTGACCAAGGTCCTGCGCACAGGTTGATGAATGAACAGCCTGAGGTGTTTGACGCGCTGATGGATAAGATCACTGAAGCTACCATCGATTATCTGCTGATGCAGATTGAAGCGGGTGCTGAAGTTGTAAAGATATTCGACAGTTGGGCAGGTTCTTTGCCCAGTGCTGCGTTCCAGAAATATTCACTAGAACCAGCGCGCCGCATTACGGCAGCATTGAAAGCGAAATATCCAGATACGCCCATCATTGGCTTCCCGCGTGAAGCGGGTGACGGTTACATCGGATTCGCAAAAGCGACTGGCGTGGACTGTGTTGCGCTTGATAATTCGGTGACACCTGGATGGGCCGTGAAAAATGTTCAGGTTGATGGGTGCGTTCAAGGCAACCTGAAATCTTCGCATATGGTGACGGGCGGTCAGGCCTTGGTCGACGAAACACGCGCTATTGTTAAGGCATTTTCGGGCGGTCCACACATCTTTAACCTTGGTCACGGCATCACGCCAGACGCCGATCCAGACAACGTTCAGCGCATGATTGATGCAGTACGTGATGTTTAATTGATTTCGTGGGTTGACGACTCTGTTCTGGTCTCCTAATTCCCATTCTCACGGCGCGGTAGCTCAGTTGGTTAGAGCGATCGACTCATAATCGATAGGTCGGGAGTTCAAGTCTCCCCCACGCCACCACTTTTCTCCCTCTAAGTTCTATTGATCCAACTAAAGACAATGCCGTCTTATTCCCGGCTTGCCGGTTAGGCCCTCCCAGAAAATCAATGTCTTTCCGGCTGTTGCCAAAGGTGTGCTGACTTCGCTATTTGTCTCTGCGAAACTGGCACTACGTCGTCGCACCTTTGAGGAGACGATTGTGGATTTTGCCGCGAGAGAGATTGAGGAACGACAGATGATTTTATGTTGCGGTGAAGCGCTGATTGATATGGTCCCAGTAAAGGGCGTCGACGGGCGGGATGCGTTTGCGCCGTTGTCAGGTGGTGCAATATTTAATACTGCAATCGCTTTGGGACGCCTTGAGGTTCCTGTGCAGCTGCTTTCTGGCGTGTCCAACGATTTGTTCGGAACGCAGTTGGCTGCTGAATTGCTGTCTTCAAATGTTGGAACTGATCTTTTGGTGCGCAGCAAACGCCCGACAACACTTGCGTTTGTGAAGCTGACAAATGGCCAAGCGCAATACACATTCTACGATGAAAACTCGGCAGGTCGAATGATGGTGTCAGAGGATCTGCCTGATATTGGCACAGATGTTTCTGCACTCTATTTTGGTGGTATCAGCCTTTGTGCAGAACCTGCTGCAAGTGCCTATGAGGGCCTTGCTATTGAGGCGTCAGAACGTGCTGTGCTAATGATCGATCCAAACATTAGGCCTAGTTTTATCGAAGATGAAACTGCGTATCGTGCGCGGTTGGATCGCATCTTGGCTGCTGCTGACATTGTAAAAGTTTCTGACGAAGATTTGGACTGGATTATTCCAATTGACGTTTCGTTTGAAGACAAGGTTGAGCAGCTTCATCAGAATGGCGCCGACATCGTGATCATCACCAAAGGTGGTGATGGCGCTTCTGCTTATAT
>JABGTH010000002.1 GCA_018647275.1 Paracoccaceae bacterium | reverse complement strand
GTTCTATTGATTGTTTTTGTCTTCGTTACGAATTCTATTTTGCACGATCCCTCGGGCTTTGCTCCGCAAAATTTAAATGCTTGCTGACACTGAGATACGATGACGATAGATTGCTTTTAATCCCACCCCGCTTGTCCTCAATTTCCGCTCAGCGTAATAGAGCTTATGGCTAAGTTATACTTTCACTATTCAACAATGAACGCCGGCAAGTCGACGGTATTACTTCAGGCGGCGCACAACTATCGTGAGCGCGGTATGGAGCCTTATTTGCTTACTGCACAGTTCGATAATCGTGCAGGTGAGGGAAAAATTGCATCGAGAATAGGAATCGATACGACCGCTGATACCTTTGGCGAATACGATAACCTATTTCTGAAGATCGAAGCGCAAACCAAAGCTGTCGATCTGGCTTGCGTCTTTATTGATGAGGCACAATTCTTGTCAAAAGATCAGGTTTGGCAATTAGCGCGTGCTGTCGATGATTTGCATGTTCCCGTGATGTGTTACGGCCTTCGTGTTGATTTCAGAGGTGAGTTGTTCCCTGGATCCGCGACTTTACTCGCTTTAGCTGATGAAATGCGTGAAATTAGAACAATCTGCCACTGTGGAAAACGTGCAACAATGGTGGTGCGCCAAGACAAGAACAAGAATGTTCTAACGGGTGGTGAACAGGTGCAGATCGGCGGCAACGAAACATATGTTTCATTGTGCCGTCGTCATTGGCGTATTGCTGTCGGCGACAAAACTTAGACTTTATTGGGCGCTAGAATTCCGTCGACAAGGTGTGCCTTAAGATTGGTAACCGCCATCAACCCCATTTCCGCACGCACCTCCAATGCTGCCGTCCCTAAATGCGGCAATAGCACTACGTTTTCGAGGTCGCGCAGCGCTTGTGGCACTGTCGGTTCAAATTCGTAAACGTCCAAACCTGCGCCACCAATTTGAGCGGCCTGAAGTGCTGCAATCAATGCCGCTTCGTCGACGACATTGCCGCGCGAAATATTCACCAGATGAGAATGTGGCTGCATTACATTTAACACATCGGCATTGACCAGATGATGGGTCTCAGCCCCACCAGGAACAGCAAGAACCACAACATCCACAGCAGGAGCAAGTTCGATCAAGGAACCAAAAGCCGCAGCCTCAAATGGCAATGTTTTAGGCGAACGGCTGACATAGCCAACCTTCATGCCAAAGCCATAGTGGCACCGTTGGGCGATTGCCTGACCGATACGCCCCATGCCGACGATACCGACTGACTTGCCGCTCAGGTGCAGGCCTAGCATCTGTGTTGGGTGCCATCCCTCCCACTCGCCTGAACGAACCAGCCTTTCACCTTCTCCCGCGCGGCGTGCGGACATCAGCATCAAGGTCATGGCGATATCAGCAGTCGCATCAGTCACAGCGCCGGGCGTGTTACTTACGGTTACGCCGCACTGCAGGGCCGCATCAACGTCGATGTGATTATATCCCACTCCAAAGTTGGCAAGGATCGAACATTTGGACTCGCTCAGGCTGTCAAATACAGCAGGCTGAAACATGTCACCTAGCGTAGGCATAATGCCATCAAACGCGCCCAGCGCAGTTTGCATCTCTGACATAGAGAGGGGCGATGTTTCACTGCGTACTGTGACGTCAAAATATTTACGCGCCTCGACCACAACAACGTCTGGCAATGGTCGCGCGATAAGAACCTTTTTCAAACCATTCGCTCCCCAAGCGGAACGTCCTGATCAGGAGACAACAAAACAATCCCTCCAGATTCATCCGTCAAGCCTAAAACCAGAACCTCCGACATGAATTTGCCAATCTGGCGTGGTGGAAAATTGACCACACCCATCACCTGCTTACCGACGAGCGATTCTAGCGAGTAATGGGCCGTCACTTGAGCTGAGGTTTTGCGCTCCCCAATTTCAGGTCCAAAATCAATCCACATCTTGATCGCTGGCTTGCGCGCTTCTGGATAGTCCTCCGCTCGTAGAACCCTACCAACGCGGATATCGACCTTCATAAAGTCATCAAATGTAATTGGATCAGCCATTTGCCAGTTCCTTTGAACGCCCTGTAGCGGCAGCTACCGTTTTGTTGATTAATGACGGCAGCCCTGTTTCCAAGTCCATTAGCACTTCAAGCCCAGCTTGGGTGGTGCCGTTTGGACTGGTCACATTTCCACGTAGCTGGGATGGGCTCTCGACAGCCTCCTCAGCGAGTACGCCAGCCCCCGCGACAGTCGCCTTGGCGAGTTGCATCGCCATCTCTGTTGGCAGGCCTTGGGCCTCCCCCGCGGCGGCCAATGTTTCGATCAAATGAAAGACATAAGCGGGGCCGGACCCGCTGACACCTGTAACGGCATCGATCTGGCCTTCATTCTCTAAGCGCACCACCTGTCCCACGGACTGGAGTAGCTGGACGGCCTCATGTACACCCTCAGTTGATACAGCCTCATTCCCTATGACAGCCGTTATGCCTTTGCCGATCGCGGCCGGCGTATTTGGCATAGCCCGCACAATTGGGGTTTCACTACCCAACACAGTTTCAAAATATCCGATGGTGGTGCCAGCGGCAACGCTGACAAATATGGTCTGTCCGCCACCCATTTCCTGTAATCTTGGAAGCGCGTCAGCCATCATCTGCGGTTTCACCGCAACAAGGACAACGGCGGGCGCATCTGGCAATTCGCAATTGATCGCAACACCCGTGCTTTTTAGCCAATCAGAAGGAAACGGGTCCAAAACGTGGACGGAAGTGGCAGGCAATCCTTGATCCAACCAGCCAGCCAGCATCGCAGACCCCATCTTACCACAGCCCAACAACACCAACCCTTGTTGCGCGATACGACTATTTTTCATGGACACCCCTTCCAACAATTTTTTCAGGGAAAAGTGTTACGCGCGGCCATAGGCCTCTGCAATGGCAACTTGAAGCGCGTCTTTGGGTGTACGATCCCCCCAAGCCAACAATTGGAATGCCGGGTAATACCGCTCGGCGTTCAAGACCGCGGCGCGGATCATCGTATCCACCTGATCGGGGCCAACATCCTGTCCACCCGTTAGAACCAAGCCATAGCGATACACCGTCAGCTTTTCTTTTTCACAATATGTGAAAGACCCCGACCAGCATTCGCCATTCACAAGATTGAGCAGTTCATAAAGCTTTGGCAGTTTTTCTGTTGGCGGTTCCATCTCAAAGGTACACACCATGCGCAGCGTTTCATCATATGCGGACCATGCCAACTTAATCGAATAGGTGCGCCACAGGCCAACAACGGACATCGCAATGTGATCGTCCGCGATGCGATCGAATTCCCAAGCGTGGTGTG
>JABGTH010000372.1 GCA_018647275.1 Paracoccaceae bacterium | reverse complement strand
CTATTACCTCCGCTTCTGAAGCGCGCAACACAGGCGCCCGCCTTGTCGGTTTCGGCCTTGCCGCGATCGTCATAATTTTGCTGCTTGCAGCAATTTTACTTTTTTACAATTTACCTGATGCCAATGCTTTCAACCAACGTGTCGAAGACATCTTCACATCCAATGACGGTCTGACCGGTCAATCAGAGATCAAGCTGTTAGAAATACTTGCCCAATCGGGCACAGCCTTTTCTGACGTTTTGTCCAGCTATCGGAGCATTATCTTTGTGCTGCTCATCTTCGCAACAGCCCTCTTGATCGCTGCACTCGTTTTCCTGGTCATGCTGGTTATCCTGAACCGTCGGATGGCACAAATTGAAAGGGCCGGTATCGAGGTAAACTCACTGCTAATCAGCCGCAAAGAAAATACCGTCTATCTCAACGACATGGGTTTCAAACTGACAGATGCTGCCATGGAAACAATGTCTCTATTGGCTGAGGCACGCATGGACGACGATGTTCTGTCAGGCTCAGAAATTGAAGGCATCATTTCAGGTCGCCCTGCATCGGACTGCGAAGAAGCTGCAGGTGCCACAAGGATCAAGCGTTTGCGCGATACATTAGGCAATCAGATGGTCAGCGAACTTCTGGTCAAAAACATCGCCCGCCGTGGCTACATGCTTGCGGTCGGCAAGGACGTTATCAAAGTCCGCTAATTAGCTGGTCAAACCAAGCTTCACCGGCTTAGGATGTATTAACTCCAGCCTGTGAAGGTCCATAATCATGCCTGCTCCCATGAATACATTCAAACACTCCCTCGCAAATGGCGAAACACTTATTGGTTGCTGGCTAAGCCTTGCGAACAGTTATTCAACCGAAGCTATGGGTTCGACAGGCTTTGACTGGCTTTTGATTGATGCAGAGCACGCACCAAACGATCTTCGATCATTGCGAGATCAACTGATAACCCTCGATTCCAGCCCAACAACGGCTGTTATCCGCGTTCCAATAGGCGAAACGTGGATAATCAAACAAGTTCTAGATCTTGGAGCACAGACACTTCTGGTGCCAATGGTCGAAAGCGCTGAACAAGCTCGCGAACTTGTCCGCGCATGTCGATATCCACCAGAGGGAGTTCGTGGAGTGGGCTATGTCACCACACGCGCAGCAGGTTTCGGAACCATCCCCGATTACGGCAAAACAGCTGATAATGAAATTTGTCTTTTGATCCAAGTTGAAAACAGTGCGGGGCTTGAGGCGTTGGACGAAATTCTTACCGTTGATGGTATCGATGGCGTGTTTATTGGACCCGCAGACCTGTCTGCAGATCTTGGACATATGAGCGATATGATGCACCCTGACATGCAATCAGTTATCATGTCCTCTTTGAAAAAAATTGCAGCAAGCGGCAAAGCACCTGGAATTCTAAGTCTAGATGATGGGATGACCCAAAAGTCGCTAGAAGCGGGTGCGAAGTTTGTGGCCGTTGGCATCGACATCGTAACGCTAACCAATCACTCGCGCGCCCTTTCAACCAAGTGGAAATCTAACCTTTAAAATTCGGCACACTGAGCTGTCTCTATTTCCCAAACAGCCCATGCACATTTAGAAAGACCTAACCCATGTATCTTGGATTGCTTCTATTGGCTCTGGCCTATGTCCTTAGCCAGTTCTTTCGCGCCTTCTTGGCTGTCATCAGTGTACCACTGGAAACTGAGCTTGGGATTGGCGCAGAAGCACTGGCTACAGCAAGTGGGCTTTGGTTCATCAGCTTTGCTGCAATGCAAATCCCTGTGGGCTGGTCCCTAGATACCTTAGGCCCAAAACGAACAGCCTCAGTATTGCTTCTTGTTGGTGGTACTGGTGGGTCCTTGCTATTCGCGGTAGCGACTTCTGCGTTTCATATCAATATCGCGATGATGCTGATCGGCGCAGGCTGTGCCCCAGTACTGATGGCAGCTTATTATATCTTCGCACGTGAATTTCCACCAATCCAGTTCGCGACGCTTGCGGCATCAATGATTGGAGTCGGCACCTTCGGTAACCTGCTTGCCTCATACCCAATGGCATTCGCTGAAACGATGATTGGCTGGAGAGCCACCATGGTGTGCCTTGCCGCCCTTTGCGCAATCATTGCGGTTGGCGTTCAAGTTACCGTTAAAGACCCCGAAAAAGCTGTGAGCGAAACCAAAGGATCACTATTAGATGTATTGCGCATCCCAGCCCTATGGCTGATCACACCGATAGCGATCGTGGGCTATGTACCTGCAGCTGCAATTCGCGGTGCATGGATGGGACCATACCTTAATGAGGTTCATGGACTTTCGGGCAACGAAATCGGGACTGCTGCTTTGATAATGGGAATCGCAATGATCGGTGGCGTCTTTCTGTATGGTCCGCTTGATCGTTGGTTTGGAACACGAAAGTGGGTCGTATTTGGCGGCAATACCCTTACCTTGAGCTGCTTGCTTGGGCTCTACGCTTTTGGCGAATCTTCATACATCGTGACAATTATTATGCTGTGCGGCGTTGGCTTCTTCGGTGCAACATTCCCAGTTGTAATTGCCCACGGTAAAGGTTTCTTTCCTGCACACTTAACAGGACGCGGCGTGACCTTGTTGAACATGTTCAGCATTGGTGGCGTGGGTCTTGCGCAAATGGTCGCACGACCATTGCACGATTCATATCAAGTCACCGATGTAGCCGCACCATTTGCCGCCGTATTCCTATTGTTTGCGGTGATGTTGATCATAGGTCTATCGCTCTACCTGTTATCACGAGACAACACTGACTAGGGTAAATCGACGCCTCGTTACTGCAATGCGCATCGCCCTCTTCCCCCCAAGCAGATTCGGGTGTAAAGGGCGCGAACCATCATCACACATATTGGAGATCAAAAGATGGGTTACCGCCTTGTCGTAGTGGGGGCCACAGGAAATGTGGGCCGCGAAATGCTAAACATTCTGGACGAACGTCAGTTCCCAGTTGATGAACTTGCCGTGCTTGCGTCACGCAATTCATTGGGAACGGAAGTTTCGTTTGGTGAAAAGACACTCAAGACGAAGGACCTAGACACTTTTGATTTCACGGGCTGGGATATCGCTTTGTTCGCCGTCGGTTCTGAAGCTACGAAAAAGTACGCGCCAACTGCGGCTGCGGCTGGCTGTATCGTAATCGATAACTCTTCGCTTTACCGCTACGACCCGGACGTTCCGTTGGTTGTGCCAGAGGTGAACCCAGAAGACGTTCTTGATTACCACAAGAAAAACATCATCGCGAACCCCAACTGTTCAACCGCTCAGATGGTTGTTGCACTGAAGCCATTGCATGATCGCGCAAAAATCAAACGCGTTGTTGTGTCTACCTACCAGTCCGTTTCAGGCTCTGGCAAAGGCGGCATTGATGAGCTGTGGGATCAAACAAAATCGATCTACAACCCAGTAGACGAAAAGCCTGCAAAACAGTTCACAAAGCAAATCGCTTTTAACGTGATCCCGCACATCGACGTCTTCATGGAAGACGGTACCACGAAAGAAGAGTGGAAAATGGTCGTTGAAACCAAAAAGATCATCGATACAAGCATCAAGGTCACAGCGACCTGCGTGCGTGTGCCTGTGTTCGTTGGCCACTCCGAAGCGATCAACATCGAATTTGAAGAGTTCCTTGACGAAGACGAAGCTCGCGACATCTTGCGCGAAGCACCAGGCGTCATGGTGATCGATAAACGTGAAGACGGTGGCTATGTCACACCCGTTGAATGCGTTGGCGATTACGCAACATTCATCAGCCGCATCCGTCAGGACAGCACAATCGATAACGGCCTAAACCTATGGTGCGTTTCGGACAACTTGCGCAAAGGCGCTGCATTGAACGCAGTTCAGATTGCAGAGACGTTGGGCACGCGTGTGTTGAAAAAAGGCTAACTTCCGCCGAAAATAGACGATTTAAAGGGGTGCCTCGCGGTGCCCCTTTTCTTTTGGTCGCCTTTTCGCTTGGGAATGACAGCACAAATTGTGCTCCCATTGATGAACAAAGGTTTTTACCATTATGCAATTTGCTGCACTTTTATTGGCCTGTACCTCCGTCCTTCGTTGATTTGAACGCAAGCCCCACATGTAAGGTGGGGCTTATTTTCTAAACTGCCTGAAATTCTTTGGCGGTAGGGTTGTAAGATTCTAATCCACCTTCGCCGATATCCGTCCAAAGTCCATGCATCGACAAAACGCCTTTATCGACGCGTT
>JABGTH010000318.1 GCA_018647275.1 Paracoccaceae bacterium | reverse complement strand
AAGGCGCACGCGCCCACCATCCACGACCCATACCCGCCCGGCTTGTGTATCTTCATAACGCAATGTCAGCGCCTGAATTTCGGCACTGATCAGCGCGCTGAGTTCTGGTAACTCAAAGGCCGCATCAAGCTCCTCAATCAAAGCAGGTAAGCTTGCAGCTTTCTTGGACGGTGCCGAAAGCGTCGATCCGCCACGTAAACTCATGTTTCCATCACTGTCGCGCAACAACGTGGCAAACACACCTGAAATTGAAATCGATTTTGGTTTTATGTCGCCGTGTGCCAACGGGCGCAACGCCAGCTTTGCCCCCACTTCAGAAAACGCAACAATTTCTTCCCCTTGCAGGTTTCGCACCGCCACATCACGCACACGCGCTTGTGGCACCCAATTATTATCCAATGTGAATTCAATTTGGCCAAACTTCACCTCAAGCTGCGGTGTTGCAGCTTCGATCCGTTCAGAGATCGCCGACTGAACCCAATCAGGCGCAACCACTGTCCGCCCCACCGTACTAAGCAAGCCGACGGCCAGAACAATCATAAGAACCGCAACTATTCCAACACAACGCAGCATAGCTTTGTGCAGCAAACTGCGCTTTTTCGGTGCTGGAGGTGTTTGATCGCTGCTCATGTCTTTATTCTTGTCCGCTTCACGCTAATATGACAGGCACAATTACAATGGCCAAGCAAGGAGGATCAAATGATCGAAGTTTCTGTTACTGCACCCGATTTCACACTCCCCCAAGATGGTGGGGACGACGTTACATTGTCAGCATTGCAGGGATCGCCTGTCGTTCTTTTCTTCTACCCGCGTGATGATACACCAGGCTGCACAAAGGAATCCATCGGGTTTTCTGAAAGCATGCAAGAGTTTGCCGATGCGGGGTCCCCAGTCTTTGGCATTTCCAAAGACAGCCTAACCAAACATGGTAAATTCACCACAAAGCACAGCCTAACGGTGCCTTTATTGTCAGACGAACATGGTTCGGTGTGTGAGGATTACGGCGTTTGGAAAGAAAAAAACATGTATGGCAAGATTTACATGGGCATTGAACGCACCACCGTTTTGATCGGCGCAGATGGCAAAATTGCGCGAATCTGGGCGAAAGTTAAGGTTCCGGGGCACGTTGAAGAGGTTCTAGAGGCTGTGAAGGCCCTGTGAACGATACAATGATCCCGTTGGCCGAAATGGCCGTCAATGTTTTGAAATGTGCGGATGGCCGCGGCAAAGCAAAGCTTTCACGTGGTTACGCGGCGCAATGGCAAGCCGCACGTGGGGCGGGTGAAGTTCCAGAAATTGGACGCGCTGAACCACCGATGCAGCCGGGTCGCCCAGACAAACCAGAGTTACTGAACCCGCGCGACGTCCCTCACCGCAAACCGGGAACGGTTGAGGGGCGGATTGCGTTACTACACGCCGTTGCACATATTGAATTGAACGCGATTGATCTGCATTGGGACATCATTGCACGGTTTCCCGACGTCGAAATGCCCATCGGCTTTTACGATGATTGGGTCAAATGTGCGGATGAAGAGTCTAAGCATTTTAACCTAATGGCTGATTGCCTTGAGGAATTAGGCAGTTTTTATGGTGCCCTACCTGCCCATGCTGGCATGTGGCAGGCCGCCCAAGACACAGCAACGGATTTCATGGGGCGATTGGCCGTTGTTCCCATGGTTCTAGAAGCGCGCGGGTTGGATGTAACACCAAAGATGATTTACCTTTTCAAGCAAGCGAAACAGAAGAACGCCGTTGCGGCACTTGAAACTATTTACGCAGAGGAAGTGGCGCATGTTGCTTATGGCTCGAAGTGGTTTCACTTCTTGTGTGGCCGAAACAATTTAGATCCCAAACCTGTTTTCCACGGCTTGGTAACAACATATTTTCATTCGACACTTAAACCTCCGTTTAACGAAGAGAAACGTGCAGAGGCTGGAATTCCACCAGACTTTTACTGGCCATTGGCCGTTTCTACCTGAAGTCTGCACTGCAACCCTAGCATAAGCGGTTTTCTGCCAGTTTACTACAATTCAACTACCCGGTTCGCTAAATTGGCACTCCGCCCTTGCTCGATCCCAAAGCACTGTCTATCCCAAGCTCTTGTGGCGTGGGGTTGGGAGAACCGTGCGTTTATACTAGGATGACAAAAAGGGACGCGCTCAGTGCGAACACGTCTAGGACAAAAAATTAATGGGAAACTGGAACATTTGTTTCCCGAGCGTCGCGTATTTCTAAAGTCAGATACAGACACCCGCTTT
>JABGTH010000003.1 GCA_018647275.1 Paracoccaceae bacterium | reverse complement strand
GTTTTAAGGATGACCTTTTCCCCTTTCCTATACTCTCGCGGAACGACACATTAATCCCACATCCCATGATCGATACATTGGCCCAAAAAGAGCAATTTACTGATAATGATCGTCTTTTTTCTTAATTTGAAAGCCAGTCTGCTAGACTTCTGCCACAATCAAAGCTTATTCCATCGACTGAAAAGCATATAACTTGGCACAGGCAACAACGAGACGTTTATTATGACGATGTTAAGTAACCTAGCTCCGATCCCAGAGCTTTATGTATCTTATGAATCTGCGCAAAAACTAAAAGTGGAGGCCAGTGAGCTAACCAGCCACGATCTTTCACCACGCCAGATTTGCGATCTTGAACTGTTGATGAACGGTGGCTTCAACCCGCTCAAAGGCTTTCTATCCGAGGATGACTACAACGGTGTCGTAGATAACATGCGTCTTACAACCGGCGAACTTTGGCCAATGCCAATCACACTCGACGTTTCTGAAAATTTTGCAGCATCCATCGAACTTGGCCAAGATATTGCATTGCGCGATCAAGAAGGTGTTATTTTGGGTGCGATGACGGTCACCGATCGTTGGGAGCCAAACAAAGCCAAAGAAGCCGAAAAGGTATTTGGCGCGGACGACGATGCGCACCCCGCTGTAAACTATCTGCACAATCAAGCGGGCAAGATCTACTTGGGCGGTCCAGTCACTGGTATCCAACAACCTGTTCACTATGATTTCCGTGCAAAGCGCGACACACCAAATGAATTGCGTGCCTATTTCCGCAAGATGGGATGGCGCAAAGTTGTAGCCTTCCAAACCCGCAACCCATTGCACCGCGCGCACCAAGAGCTGACATTTCGCGCCGCACGCGAAGCACAAGCCAACCTTTTGATTCATCCTGTTGTAGGCCTGACCAAGCCAGGAGACGTTGATCACTTCACACGCGTACGCTGCTACGAAGCTGTGCTGGACAAGTATCCACAAGCAACGACATCTATGTCCCTATTGAACCTTGCAATGCGTATGGCAGGCCCACGCGAGGCTGTTTGGCATGGGCTGATCCGCAAGAACCATGGTTGCACACACTTTATCGTTGGTCGCGACCACGCGGGTCCTGGTTCGAATTCGCAAGGTGAAGATTTTTACGGTGCCTATGATGCGCAGGACATATTCCGTGAGCATCAAGAAGAAATGGGCATCGAAATGATCGATTTCAAACATATGGTTTGGGTTGCTGAACGCGCCCAGTACGAAGCCATTGATGAGGTCGAAGATAAAAATAACGTCACTATCTTGAATATTTCTGGTACAGAATTGCGCCGTCGCCTGTCTGACGGTCTTGAAATCCCAGAATGGTTCTCATTCCCAGAGGTAGTTAAAGAGCTACGTCGCTCCAAACCGCCACGCTCCAAGCAAGGGTTCACAGTGTTCTTCACTGGCTTCTCTGGCTCAGGAAAATCAACCATCGCGAACGCCTTGATGGTTAAGTTGATGGAAATGGGCGGCCGCCCCGTGACGCTTTTAGACGGTGATATTGTTCGTAAAAACCTATCATCCGAACTGGGCTTTTCCAAAGAACACCGCGATCTGAACATTCGTCGTATCGGTTATGTCGCCTCAGAGATCACAAAAAATGGCGGCATCGCAATCTGTGCGCCAATCGCACCGTACGCAACCACCCGTCGCGCTGTACGCGAAGACGTTGAGTCATTTGGTGCATTCCTTGAGATTCACGTTGCGACATCAATTGAGGAATGTGAAAAGCGCGATCGCAAAGGCCTTTACAAACTGGCGCGTGAAGGCACGATTAAAGAGTTTACAGGCATCTCCGATCCATACGACGTTCCAGAAAACCCAGAGCTAAGTGTTGAGACATTAAACGTTGATGTGGACACATGTGCACACCTAGTTTTGTTGAAACTCGAAAGCATGGGCCTGATCGCCGCTGAATAAACTGCGGTTCCAGACAATGAGAAAAAGGCAGAGGTTTCTCTGCCCTTTTTTTGTTGGATAGGCAACTGCACAGTTCCAGACATAAGCACGAAACTTTCGCCTGAAACTTCCACCCCTGTAATCACATC
>JABGTH010000335.1 GCA_018647275.1 Paracoccaceae bacterium | reverse complement strand
TGGCTAACACGGGTATGCGCCATGGGACTGAAGCACTTAACCTAAACTGGAAACACATCACGCTGTTTGAGGAAAATGATCTTCAATACCTTGAAATGAGTGTGAGAGGGAAAACGGGCAGGCGGGATATCATCTGCCGCAGCGGAACCATCAATTACCTCAAGCGTATTCATGAGCGGGCAGAAGACCTCAATCACATGAGCTTCGAGCAGTTGCTGAAAGAGCGCGTAGATCTGCCGGTATTTAGACTGCCCGATGGAACAGTGAGCAAGAACATACACCAGACCTTCCGTGCATTCATGAAAGAGAGCAAGCTGATTAAATGCCCACGCACAGGTCTCAACAGAACACTGTACAGCCTGCGCCATACTTACGCGACATTCGGTTTGATAAACGATGGAATGGATATTCACGCCTTAGCCATACAGATGGGCACAAGCATTGGCATGATTGAACGCCACTACAGTCATCTCACACCAAGGCTTAAGAAAGACATGCTCACGGGCAAACGATATGAACTCAGCAGAGCCGAGTATCAGGAAAAGGCTTTAAAATGAACGACACGGTTGATGCCTCATCTAAATACCAACACAGCCTTCCAATCTCATCAGATGTGATAATGGAACAGCTGGATAATTGGGGGATTGCGTACACACGCGTTGATCATGTGCCTCTAAGGACCGTCGAAGATTCCAAGAAGGTTCAAGGGCAATTCTTATCTTCAGAACAGGGTGGAGGTCATATTAAAAATCTCTATTTGCGCGATAATAAAAAGCGCAATGTGCTTTTAGTCGCCGAGCAGGATAGAAAGATAGATCTCAAAACTCTGAATACGAAACTGGGAACTGGGCGGCTTTCTTTTGGCTCTGCCGAGCGCCTGATGGAAAACCTAGGTGTTCGCCCTGGGGCTGTCACACCGCTTGCCATGATTAATGGTGTTGAAACGGGAGTTCAGTTGTTCATTGATAGTGGATTAAAAAGCTGCCAGCAGATCTATGTGCACCCTTTAGTTAATGATCGTACATTGGGCATCACGTTAGAAGGCTTGCAGGCGTTCTTTGAAAAAATCAAAGTAGACCCTGTTTGGGTAGATTTAGAGTAATTCCTCCGCCTGACATTGCTGATAACCGTTCACATCAATAGATCACTGCTTAAATGATAAAATATTACAAAGCTGACCTTCGCGGCTGAAGACGTAAATGTCTGCTATGCGGACTTTGCGGCCGTTCGCTGCGTTTGCACCAGTGTCCGCAAGCAGCGCCTTTCTGCCATTTGGTGTGGTTCTACGAGTACAAATTGCGCAGTATTCTTGATCATAGAAATTCGCCGTTCGGCGTCGAAGAATCACAAAGGATCGGGGCACACCGCATCATTTTTGTAATGTAGTTCGAATTCGGCGTTCTTCGAATTGTCGCTCAGTCTGAGTGCCAATCTAGATAATCTTAACGTCTTCAGAATGTTATGTGCCATTTGACAATTTCGTTCTGGTCCATCGATTTGAGAATATCACATCTAGACATATTAAACATATGATGTTTAATATGTTCGAATGAATGAAATGCTGTACTACGATCTGAAAGATGCGAACGGGGTTGCTCCGGGACTTGCTATGCAAGTTTCAAGGGAGTTGGGACGGCGCATTGTTGCGGGTCACTACAAAGAAGATGCGCTGATTGAAGATGAGGGGAAGCTGTCCCAACGCTTTGGTGTCAGTAAATCCGTAATCCGCGAGGGCGTGAAGCTGCTGGTCAGCAAAGGGCTTTTGGAGGTGAAGCGCGGAAGCGGCACACGGGTGCGGCGTCGCGCCAGTTGGGCGCTATTGGATGATGACGTTTTAGCGTGGCACCTGTCCGTCGATCCAAAGCCTGCGTTTTTGCGCCAATTGCTGGATATGCGCCAGATGATGGAACCCAAGGCCGCTGGCTGGGCCGCACAGCACGGCACAGATGCGCAGCATGCAGACATCGAAGCCGCACAAATTCGCATGGAAGACGAATCTCACTCTATCGAAGATTTTGTGGTGGCCGACGCCCTGTTTCACCGCGCTATTTTGCGGGCCGCCAACAACGAGATCCTGCTGTCGATGGAAGGGGTGATTTTTTCGGCGTTGCTAAGTTCGATCCGCCTGACCAACCGCGACCCCCGCGAAAACGCAAGTTCGATTCCATTCCACCGCAAAGTCTTGGATGCGATCAAAGCGCGGGACTATACGCTGGCAGAAAAGATGATGAATGACCACCTGAGTGACACCAGCCAGAGGTTGGAAAGCGCCCTAGGGGAGACCGAGGGTGGGGTCATCAGCAATGGGGAGTCACGAACGGACTAACCATGGCCTCAACAGTTTCCACCCGCTTGCAGTGGTGCGCAAGTTAGTGGTGGTAGCACGGCACCGGATTCAATCAACGCCGTACTACCTGATCCAGCCCGAAATTTCGGGAAAACCACCAGACGAAACAGTGCCCTTGCAGGCGCTGAAACATCAACGAGGAGTATAAGATGTTTTCTACAATGAAGAAAGGTCTACTTGCGACGACCATGATGGTCAGTGCAGGTGTCGCAGCCCAGTCAGTGGCTGCCGAGGACATGGTGGCGCTTTTGTTGCCCGAGAACGTGAACCCACGATGGGAAAGCCAAGATGCCGCGGCATTTGTGCGCACGATGGCGCAGATCGCGCCGAACGTGAAAGTCGAGGTATTCAATGCCAACAACGACACATCCGTGCAGCAGCGTCAGGCGGAACAGGCGCTCACACAGGGTGCCAAAGTCCTTGTTGTGATCCCAATTGACGGCGAAAGCTCTGCCATCATCGCGGATAATGCTGCCGAAGAAGGCATCCCAACGATTGCCTATGACCGGATGATCAATTCTGCCAACACCACGTTCTGGGTTCAGGCCGATCTGGAAGGCATGGGCTATGATCAGGCGATGCATGTGATCAACAACACCGCTGATGGGGACACGTTGGTGATGCTCAAAGGCTCGCCCACTGATCCCAACGCCGCTGTGATCCACAATGGCCAGTTGCGCGCGTTGACCCCGCTTTATGAAAGTGGTGCACGGGTCATGGGCTATGAAAACTGGACCGAAGGCTGGGATCCAGCCATTGCACGTCGGTCAATGGATCAGGCGCTGACGATCCTGAACAACGATGTTCAAGGTGTTGTGTCGTCCAATGACGGTAACGCGGGTGCTGCGATTGCCGCGATGGAAGAGCAGGGCATGGCAGGCACCGTTCCGGTATCCGGTCTGGACTGCACTGTTCAGGCGCAACAATTGATGCTCTTGGGCAAGCAGACTCAATGTGGCTGGCGTCCGCTCGAAGACATGGCTGCGGCTGCGGCAGAGGTCGCCGTTCGGTTGGTGAATGGGGAGGATTTTTCCGACCTTGCACCTAACGCTGTGACCAATGGTGTTGGTGCCGAAGTGGCCTATGTGCCTGTCGGTTCCTACTCTGCAGTCGGCGTCGACGGCGTTGCCTATGTGATCGCCAATGACACGTCCATCACCAAAGAGATGATCTGTCAGGGCGAAGCAGCTGAAACGACTTTCTGTCGGTAATTGGAATTCAAATGTCTAAACATGAAAACAAGGTGGGGCCTTCGGCCCCACCCCCTCACCTGCGGGTGAGCGGTATTCACAAACGATTTGGTGGCGTTCATGCCCTGCGCGGTGTCGATTTCGAAGTCGCTCGTGGAGAGGTTATGGCGCTGGTTGGTGACAATGGCGCGGGCAAGTCCACCTTGATGAAGGTGCTTGCCGGAGCCCATGCATCCGATGAAGGTCAGTTCTTTATCGACGAAGCGCCAGTGGTTGTGAATACCCCTCATGACGCAAGCTCTTTGGGAATCCAAATCGTCTATCAAGATCTGGCGCTGTGTGAAAATTTGGATGTCGCGGCGAACTTGTCTTTGGGCGCTGAGCCAGTGAAATCGGGGTGGTCATTTTTACCCCGTATGCTGCGCCCGCTTGATGATCTTGAGATGGAAGTGAAAGCACAGGACGCGATTGACCGTTTGCAAGTGCGCACTCTGCAATCTGTGCGCGCTAAGGTCGGCGGTCTGTCTGGTGGTCAACGTCAGGCGATTGCGATTGCGCGCGCAGTCGGCGCCGATGGATCGGTCGTGATGCTAGATGAGCCGACGGCGGCCTTGGGCGTGGCGCAAACGCGGCAGGTTCTCGATGTGGTCAAACGGTTGCGCGATACCAACCACGCGGTCATCTACATCTCTCACAACATGCGCGACATCTTTGAAGTTGCAGATCGCATTTGCGTGTTGAGGCACGGTGGCAACGTCGCGACGTGGAACAAGGCAGACACTACCCCTGATGAAATTGTCGTCGCCATGACCCGGGGCTTGGATGATGAGGCCACAAATGCAGCCTGAACATAAATATTCGTTTATCGACCGACTGCGTATGATGCGCGAAACCCGTTTTGGCGCTTTCGTTCCAGTGCTATTGGCGCTTGCAGCGATTTGGGCCTACTTCGGCCTTGCGGTTCCTCTGTGGGAATATTGGGGAGACGCGGATGCGGAAAGCATTCGGTTCATCTTTTTGAGCCCGCGTAATATCTACAACCTATTCATGCAATCAGCGGTAATCGCGACCTTAGCGGTCGGTATCACTGTTGTGCTGCTTTTAGGCGATATTGATCTATCAGCGGCAGCGACCGCTGGCGTATGCGCCGCGCTCCTTGGCGTTTTGGTGCTGGCCGGAGTGCCCGGTCCCATTGCCTGCCTGATCGTCATGGGCGTTGGCATCATTATGGGCACTGCTCAGGGCATTCTGGTCGCCTATGTGGGCATCCCGTCTTTTGTTGTGACACTGGCGGGTCTGCTGGGTTTTCAGGGCTTGATGCAAAAGATCCTACCGACCGGAAACCTGAACGTCAGCGATCCGTTCGTACGCGGCTTTGCGCGGGTGCTTTTGCCTGATGCCCTAGGCTGGGCGTTGGCTATTACCTGTATCGTAATCTTTGCATGGCTCAATTTGCGCAAGCAAACACAGCGCAAGGCACGCGGGTTAGAACTGGACAGCAATACCGCTGTTTGGGGTCAGATCGCATTCTTTGGCGCATTAATGTTGGCAACCGTTGCCACGTTGAATGCTTATCGCTCTGTGCCATTGCTGATTGTTCTGTTGATGGCGATCACAGCTCTCGTGGGTTGGGTGACGACCTC
>JABGTH010000256.1 GCA_018647275.1 Paracoccaceae bacterium | reverse complement strand
CGCGTATTATATGC
This sequence comes from Paracoccaceae bacterium, assembly GCA_018647275.1. Classification (GTDB taxonomy): domain Bacteria; phylum Pseudomonadota; class Alphaproteobacteria; order Rhodobacterales; family Rhodobacteraceae; genus Ascidiaceihabitans. Next base: position 2,311 of record JABGTH010000256.1, on the reverse strand, counting down.
TCGGCTTTGATCGGCGCCATGCTGCCCGATGTATCGCTGTATCTGATGGCCGGTGTTTCATTAATTTTGTTGAAAATCCCACCAGAGACCGTTTTCGGTGAGCTGTATTTTTCAGATACCTGGCAGATGGTTTTCGCGATCGACAACTCGTTCTTTATTTGGCTAGGGTTTTTGGCGCTGGCTATTTGGCAACGCAGCCCATGGGCAATTGCAATTACGGGTGCCGCGCTTCTGCATTTGGCGTTGGATTTTCCACTGCATCACGATGATGGACGTGCCCATTTTTGGCCAGCTTCGTGGTGGGTGTTCGAAAGTCCCCTGAGTTATTGGGACGTAGACCATGGGGCACGCTGGGTTGCCCCAATCGAGGGGTTTCTGTCCCTTATTGCATTTGTGATGCTGTGGTTGCGCAAAGCACCTTGGTGGGTGATGGGCTTGTGCATTCCGATGGTGCTGGCCGAATTGTGGATCGTGCGTCAGTGGCTGTTCATCTTCCAGCAATGAACAATCGGCAAAATCTGATCCTAGAAATGAAAAACGCGCCCGAACAGAGGGCGCGTTTTTCAAAATTGATCATGGAAGTTAGATCAAATTATTATGCCGCTTCAGCCTGTTGGGCTGCGTTGCGACGTTCGCTTTCTTCGCGTGACAGGGCTACGGAAGTTCGTACACCTTTGCCAACAAAGTCCATAAGGCCAGTGACAACACGTTCGTTCGGGTCAATACCTGCGCAGCTAAGCACTTCACGACCATCGCGAGAGCGTGCCCAACGAGCAATTTGTTCTGGACCATTGCCATACTTCTTGTCGTCAGCAATTGCGTCATCCAGTGCAGCCAGTACGACAGCTGCGAATAGTTTGCGTGCACGATTACCTTGTTCGTTATTAAAGGCAGTGCCATCAACGAAGTCTTTCATCCGTCGTCCTTTCAATTATTCTTGCTCTTGTGTTCTTGGCGTGAGGCCTCTTATGACCTAATTAACTTGATTCGGATAGGCTGAATTTGCATAGCTTCTATGCAATTTATGCATACCTCTTGATGGACCCTTAAAAATATCGTTGTCTTGCAGTGAACCAACCGACTAGATATAGGGACGAATAACTTTCCATCAACACTTTGACGTGGTTTGACACATATGCCTAAAATTAACGGAAACGAAATTCGCCCAGGAAATGTACTGGAACACAACGACAGCCTTTGGGCTGCTGTAAAAGTGGACCATGTAAAACCTGGAAAAGGTGGCGCGTTTGCACAGGTTGAACTGCGCAATCTTCGCAACGGTTCGAAGTTGAACGAGCGCTTTCGCAGCGCCGACAAAGTAGAAAAAGTGCGCCTTGAACAAAAGGACCAACAGTTCTTGTTTGAAGACGATGGTCTTTTGACAGTGATGGACATGGAAACCTACGAACAGGTTCAATTGCCAGCCGAATTGCTTGGTGAAACCCGTCCGTTTCTTCAAGATGGTATGACCATCGTTGTTGAGTTCCACGATACCGAAGCTTTGAATGCACGTTTGCCGCAAAAGGTAATCTGCAAAATCGCGGAAACTGAGCCAGTTGTTAAAGGCCAGACAGCCGCGAATTCGTTCAAACCAGCTATTCTTGAAAATGGCGTAAAAGTTATGGTGCCACCGTTTGTTGGTCCAGACGAAGACATCGTTGTGAACACAGACACGATGGAATATTCCGAACGCGCCTAATTGGCCTGAACGATATCCTTGAAATTCAAAAGACCCTTCTTTTCAGGAGGGTCTTTTTCGTTTGGAGGGAGGGAGAATGGCCAACTTTTAACCGTCCCACGTTACTGTAGCCTCACCAGCCTGCATTGGCCCTGTGGCGCGATCAAAGCGCAGGTAAGCAATGGCGACATCGCCTGCGCGGCTTAGTAACGTTCCAGCAGCCTTGTCATTCGCGCTAATGGGTGTGCCACTTTCAGCAGCGCCTGTTATTTTGACCTGCGCTAATCCCTTGCGCAGTTCCGTTTTGTGTTTCATCCGCGCGGTAACTTCTTGGCCTACATAACAGCCTTTGCGAAAATCAACGCCGTTGAGTCGCTCAAAACCTGCTTCAAGGATGAATGTATCAGGAGTGAGGTCTATCCCACTGGCGGGAACGGTATGTTGAACCTGAAGGACGCTCCAGTCGACATCTGTATCAGTTGCTTCATAACTGCGGTAGGCGCGCCATCCCAAATCTGAAGTGCGCGGATCGATGTAGCCGTCTTTAGGAAGCTCAGACAGACCGCGGTGTAAGTGGAGATCTGTAAGGGTGATTTGTACGTCGGCGCGCAGCTTGTACATTGTCAGTCTTTG
>JABGTH010000228.1 GCA_018647275.1 Paracoccaceae bacterium | reverse complement strand
CCTAGCCATCAAAGTCTGAACCAATCGATATGTGATCACCGCTGACTTCTGCGATCCCCGTTTTGTTCATACGCGCTATGCCGGAGGGGCTGAGATCACCACAAGCAACTTCGGCCTAATAGCTCATACCCAGAACTCCACCCGATGCCGCGATGCGGCGCATTAAATCATCGGGAAAATTCCGCTTTGCCGGACAACGGCCATAAATGGCGGTGTGGCTGACGATGATGGGCATATCGGTTATATCTAACAAGTCCTGCGCCACTTGTGGGAAGGAATGAGTAAGGTCTACAACCATTCCAAGCGTTGAAATGTCAGCGACAACATTGTGGCCAAAATCAGTCAAGCTACGATTTCTGAACCCATGCAGAGAGCCGCCTAGATCGTTGTCAAAGAAATGTTGCAGGCCAATTACGCGGTGGACTGCGGCTTCAAGCCTGTCCATGTTTGACAATTCATCTTGGAGAGGATGCGCCCCTTCGTTCCCCAAAATACCACCGAACACTTTACTGCCATCAGCGCGGTCTGCGAGGTGTGTTTCTAGTTCGGCGAGGGAGGTGATGACACTCAGCTGATCGGGAGAATGTTCGGCAATCGCGTGCAGTTTCTCGACTTGATATGAGGCGCGCTCCAATAGTGAGGTCCAAGTGCGCGGTGGCTAGAGTCACAAGGGGGGTGATGTTGTCAGGCGCGTCAGCTGCTTTGTTGTCATAATTCTGGCCTTTGGGGCTTTTGGTCACGGCAGTGAAAACTTGGATCGCAACATTGCCTTCAATCAGATGGGGGATGTCCACTTGTCCACGATTGCTGCGTTTGGCGATGTTGCGTTGCCAAAGCAGGCTGTCGGCGTGCCAATCGCCGATAAATAAACTGCCGTTAAGGGCTTAGGCTGTTTTTGAGACGGGATAGGGATCGTGGGCGACAATGCTGTTGCGGAATGTTTCGACGTAAGCGGAGGCGAATGTAAGAAAGGCGATGATCGCGATGACGATCAAGATTAGTAATTCGGCAACTAGTTTTTAAAGGTACGCATCGTCGCCTCCGTTGATTTTGATCGAATGGATTTTATGCGAGATCAAGATAGGAACAACGGGTAGCGTGCCGCCCTGAATTTATTTTGGAGACAACAATAGCTGGAGGTTGGGTAAAAGACGGCGAAGTGAGTGAACAGATTGAGGCATCAATCAACGATCAATTCGCCCTCATGCTTGCGAGCAAAGTACCTTTGGACGCAAGCCTCTCAAATTGTGCTGAGTGCGAAGAACCAATTTCGGAACAACGGCGGCTGGCGGTGGTTGGGGTGAAGTTGTGCCTTGACTGTGTTCATGAGCGTGAGACCCAGCATCAAAATCGTTGCGGGATCAATCGGCGTGGGAGTAAGGACAGCCAGTTGAAATGAGCGTTTTGCGTATTCCCTGGGCTGCCCCTCGCGGAGGGTTCTTTTTTGTAAGAGGTAGTGGCGATGGTCACGCGCTGTCGTGCGCGTGACCAATTTAGTTTCAGTCTTCCATAGCTTCGAGTTCGTCAATGAACCCTGAAATCATTGAAAGACCTTTGTCCCAGAATGTCGGATCAGACGCATCAAGACCGAATGGGGCAAGCAGTTCTTTGTGATGCTTGGATCCGCCAGCTTTGAGCATCTCGATGTATTTGTCTTCAAAACCTTCATCACCCTCGGCGTAAACCGCATAAAGCGCGTTTACGAGGCCGTCGCCGAAAGCATAGGCGTAGACGTAGAATGGTGAATGGACGAAGTGGGGGATATAGGCCCAGAAGGTTTCATAACCGTCCATGAATTCGAATGCCGGCCCGAGGCTTTCGCCTTGTACACTCATCCAAATATCATTGATATTTTCTGGGGTGAGTTCACCTTGAACACGTGCTGCGTGAAGTTTGCATTCAAAGTCATAGAACGCGATTTGGCGCACAACTGTGTTAATCATGTCCTCGACCTTGCCAGCCAAAAGGATGCGGCGTTCTAATTTGGTTTCAGCCCCATCAAGCATCTTGCGGAACGTAAGCATTTCGCCAAAGACAGAAGCTGTTTCAGCTAGCGTGAGCGGGGTTGAGGACAGCATTTCTCCTTGTTCTGCGGCCAACACTTGGTGCACGCCGTGGCCCAGTTCATGGGCTAATGTCATGACATCACGTGGTTTCCCTAAGTAATTGAGCATGACGTACGGATGTACATTCGTCACTGTTGGGTGTGCAAATGCCCCCGGTGCTTTACCCGGTTTTACACCCGCATCAATCCAACCATCTGAGAAGAAGGGCGCTGCTAGCTCGCCCATACGTGGGTCAAACGCGTTATATGCCGACATCACCATGTCTTCGGCAGTTGCCCAATCCACGACGCGCGTGTCTTCCATTGGGAGTGGCGCGTTGCGGTCCCAAACCTGCATCACATCAAGGCCCAGCCATTTGCGTTTTAATTCGTAGTAACGGTGGCTTAGCTTGGGATATGCCGCAACAACCGCATTGCGCAATGCTTCGACCACTTCGGGTTCTACGTCGTTGGACAAGTGCCGCCCTGTTTGCGGTGTTTCCATGCCCCGCCAGCGGTCAATAATTTCTTTTTCCTTGGCTTGCGTGTTGTGAACACGGGCAAAGGTTTTGATATTTGCACCAAAGACTTCGGCCAATTCACGTGATGCCGCTTCGCGTTTGCTGCGGTTAGGGTCGGTGAGAAAGTCTAGTGTGCCCTCGATATTGAGCAGATCACCTTCGACGTTGAACTCAAGTCCGGCGATGGTTTCATCAAACAAGCGTTCCCATGCATCGCCAACAACACCCAAGTCGTGCATGAATTTTTCCAGCTCGTCAGACAGTTGGTATTTCTTCATGGCGCGGATGCGGTCGAATACGGGTTTGTAACGTGCCAGATCAGCATTGGCAGTCAACAGAGCTTCCATGTGATGGTCGTCGAGTGTGTTCAGTTCGAGAGTGAAGAAGACCAGTGGTGTCGTGTAGTTGGTAATCTTTTCCTGCGCATCCGACATAAATTTTGCGCGGCTTGCGTCTGTTGTCATCTGGTAATAGCGCAATCCTGCATAGGACATAATGCGCCCAGCAACTTGGTTGATCTTTTCGTTGCGCAGAACGCAATTTAGCAAGCTCGCAGCATCCAACATGGCCAACTTGTTCTCATAGTCGGCGGCAAAGGCTGCGCATTCTGTTT
>JABGTH010000180.1 GCA_018647275.1 Paracoccaceae bacterium | reverse complement strand
GGCATTCTGGCGCCACGATGACTGAACGCCGTCGCATCTGGCGTATGATCGGGCAGGGGCAGGCGCAGCTGGTAATTGGCGCGCGCTCTGCATTGTTCCTTCCCTATCAGAACCTTGGTTTAATCGTGGTCGATGAGGAACATGATACGTCATATAAGCAGGAAGAGGGCGTGTTGTATAATGCCCGCGATATGGCTGTTTTACGTGCTTCGATTTGTGGGGCGCATGTGGTGCTGGCCTCTGCCACGCCCTCCTTAGAAAGCTGGGCCAATGCAGAAAGCGGCAAGTACAAACGTCTTGAGCTTACCTCGCGCTTTGGTCCCGCAGTTATGCCGACGATGAAGACCATAGATATGCGCGACGCCAATTTGCCCGCCAACCATTGGGTGTCTGAAGCCCTGAAATCCGAGGTGCAAAAACGTATCGATGCGGGTGAGCAGGCGATGCTGTTTATCAACCGTCGTGGTTATGCGCCGATCACTTTATGTCGTGCATGTGGTCATCAGATAGGATGTGACGATTGCGATGCGCGAATGGTGGAGCACCGTTTCCAGAACCGTCTGGTTTGTCACCAATGCGGTGAGAGCAAAGAAATGCCAATTAAATGCCCGTCTTGTGATGTGGAGGGGCGCATGGCCCCCGTTGGTCCGGGGGTGGAGCGTTTGGGCGAGGAAGCGGTTGAGCTGTTTCCAGATGCACGCATCGCCACGCTAAGTTCAGACATGTATGGATCAGCCCGCGCGTTGAAGGCTGAGATTGAAGCGATTGCTGCTGGTGGTGCGGATATCGTTATCGGGACGCAGTTGGTTGCAAAGGGGCACAACTTTCCTAACCTTACATTGGTGGGTGTGATTGATGCGGATTTGGGGCTTCAGGGATCTGACTTGCGCGCGGCTGAGCGGACTTTTCAACTGATGCGTCAGGTTGCTGGTCGCGCTGGGCGTGCCGAAAAACCGGGTACGGCGATGTTGCAGACTTACCAGCCAGAACATCCCGTGATTCGTTCGATCCTTGAAGGTGACGAAGAGGGCTTTTGGCGGGCCCAAGCCGCTGAACGCAAAGCAGCAGGCGTGCCGCCTTATGGGCGCATGGCTGGAATCATCGTAAGTGGCACCGATTTGCCTCAGGTTTTTGATTTGGCGAACCACCTGGCCCGTATAGATGAACCACTTCGCGCGGTTGGTGCGCAGATATTTGGGCCAGCATCTGCACCGATTGCCCGTGTGCGTGGACGTCATCGTGTGCGTATGTTGGTGAAGGCCAAAAAGACAGTAGCGTTGCAAGGTGCCTTGTCGCGCTGGGTCGCGCAGGTCAAACTAAAGGGCGATCTGAAATTGGCAATCGATATTGACCCGCAGAATTTTTATTAATTCATTTTTTCTTACAGCTTGAGACATCGTATTCGCACGGGCCATTCCTCTATTTCCCTTCTCAATGTTTGGGCGTAGGTCTGCCGTATGTTGAAAACTGTCACACTTGCTGAAGCGCAAAAACTACCGCGCTGGCGCCGTCCTATAGTATTGTTGGCCCTGATGGCTTTTGCCATGCCGATTGCGTTCAACACGTGGTCTGCCTTGTTGAACAACTTTGTAATTGAAGTTGCTAATTTTGATGGTTCCGACATTGGATTGTTGCACACAGTGCGCGAAATACCCGGATTTTTGGCCGTTGGTGTAATCGCCATCATTATCTTTTTGCGCGAACAAGTGTTGGGGCTGGTGTCCCTTGTCCTGCTTGGGGTCGCTACTGCTATTACGGCTTACTACCCATCTTTGACCGGAATTTTGACGCTAACAATGCTCAGCTCGACAGGGTTTCACTATTACGAGACGGTGAACCAATCACTGCAATTGCAGTGGCTGCCAATTGCCGATGCCCCGCGTATCATGGGGTGGATGATGGCTTTAGGGTCTGCCGCGACCTTCATTGTCTATTTGATCATCCTGCTCCTGTGGGAACCATTGGGGTTGGGCTATAATGTCGTTTATGTCTGCGGCGGTGCTGCGACTGTCATCATCGCCGTTTTTGCGATGGTCGCCTACCCTCAGTTTGAAGGCCCAACAGTTCAGAATAAAAGCATGGTGCTACGCAAACGCTACTGGTTGTATTATGCGCTGCAGTTCATGTCGGGTGCCCGTCGCCAAATCTTTGTCGTGTTCGCAGGGTTTATGATGGTTGAGAAGTTTGGCTTCGAGGTTCACGAGCTGACCTCGCTGTTCCTGATCAACCTGATGATCAATATGTTGGTGGCCCCATTGCTGGGTCGCATTGTTCAACGCTTTGGTGAACGGCGCACGTTGGTGTTTGAATACGTCGGTTTGGCGTTGGTCTTCTTGTCTTACGGTGGTGTTTATTATCTTGGCTGGGGGGTACTGGTTGCGGCCTTCTTGTACGTGGTTGATCACATCTTTTTCGGGCTGGCATTGGCATTGAAAACCTATTTTCAAAAGATAGCGGACCCTGCCGATATCGCGCCAACCGCGGCTGTCGCTTTTACCATCAATCATATCGCGGCGGTTGTTCTGCCTGTGACGCTTGGATTGCTTTGGCTGGTGTCACCACTTTTGGTGTTTTTGATTGCCGCTGGGATGGCATGCGTGTCCCTAAGCCTCGCACTTTTGATCCCACGTCATCCGGGGCCTGGGCATGAGACAATATTTAAGCCTGCACTGACTGAAGCGGTGGCCTGAGTTTAACCAGCCCTTGCGGCACTGCGGGGCTGGCGCTATGTCGCGAAGCTGAACCTAGTGGCTGTCGACGTACGATTTAGTGTGCGCGCCGAACCACGACTAACGTTATATTGGAGCCGATAATGCCGACATTCACTGCGCTGACGACCCTTCTGGGAAAACCTGCAGCCGAAGCGCTGGGCACGGCGATGGAACGACTGATCCCGGAACCGACAGGTATTGGGGTTTTTGAAGTAGAGGATGGTTCGGGCCTTTGGGAAGTGGGCGGCTATTTCACAGAACATCCGGATGAAACAGCTCTGTCTTTGTTGGCGACAGCAATGGGCGCCAAATCTTTTGCGGTTTCTGAATTGCCAGAAACTGATTGGGTCGCCCACGTGCGCCGTGAATTGGCACCAGTCGAGGCCGGGCGCTTCTTTGTTTACGGCAGTCATGATGCCGACAAAGTACCTGCAGACTGCGAACCACTGTTGATTGAGGCGGCAATGGCGTTTGGTACGGGCCATCATGGTACGACCTTGGGCTGCTTGCGCGCTTTGGACCGCCTGTCAGAGGGTGGATTTCAAGGTGAAAACGTGGCGGACATCGGTTGCGGTACTGCTGTTTTAGGCATGGCTGCGGCACGCATTTGGCCGAACCCCGTTATGGTCAGTGACATTGATGAAGTCGCAGTTGATGTGGCCAATGCCAACGTTGAGGCCAATAACTTGGTCGGACGCATCATTGCTGTCGAAGCTTCTGGTTTTGATCATCCTGAACTTTTGGCCAAAGCACCGTATGACTTGGTTTTTGCCAATATTCTCAAAGGCCCCCTGATTGCATTGGCACCAGATATGGCCACGAATCTGGCGGATGAGGGCTATGCGGTTCTCTCTGGGATTTTGAATGAGCAGGCCGATGACGTAATTTCAGTGTATGCACAGAACGGCGTCAATCTTGTTCATCGGGAAGAGATTGTTGAATGGACAACGCTAACCTTGCAGAAAAAGGCATAATTAGAGCCCTGTTCTAAGGGGTTTTGAAGCATTCACTTATAAAAGGACTTATTTCAGGACTATCCACAGGTTGGATCAGTTCAGGGACTGGTCGTTTATAATTAGGTGTAATCATGTATGGTCCAAGTAAAATTTTGATGAACGTTTAAATGATATCGAGCGCAAACACACAGCGATGGCGCGTGGGTATATTACAGAGATCCGTAATGATGGATTGATCGTTCTTAAGCCTTATGCATGCCGCTGCGGGTTCAGTATTCCAGTTGCAGGCATCGTGATGCTTCTTGCCTGCTTGTTGTTTTTCAGTGCATTTATTTGGCAGCTGTTTGGCCAGACCTTTATGACGAACGCGTTGCCAAGTTGGATCAGGGCACCTTTGTTGAACAAGGCGGCGCATGGGCCATGCAAATTGATCCGGCAACAAAGTATTGTGCGACCGTAATTGGCCCAATTCTCCGCT
>JABGTH010000004.1 GCA_018647275.1 Paracoccaceae bacterium | reverse complement strand
TCACTTGGCGCGGCACAGGCCACAATCGCCGTTCCGCGGACAATACCCAAATTCTGCGCATTCGCACAAACCTATCCATGGTGTTCCAGCAATTTAACCTGTGGGCGCACATGAGCATCCTTCAAAACGTGATGGAGGCTCCGCTTACGGTTCTGAAACGCGATCGCGATGAAGTGGAGCACTCTGCCCGTCGTTATCTTGAAAAAGTTGGCATCGGGGACAAATGTGACGCTTACCCTGCCCAACTGTCTGGCGGCCAACAACAACGCGCGGCCATCGCCCGTGGACTGTGCATGGAACCAGAAGCATTGTTATTTGACGAACCCACCTCGGCACTCGATCCAGAGCTAGAACAAGAGGTCATCAAAGTCATCAAGGACCTTGCTGCTGAGGGACGCACGATGATGATCGTCACCCATGATATGAAATTAGCCGCTGATGTATCGGATCACGTCGTGTTCCTTCACAAAGGGCTAGTCGAAGAACAAGGCGCGCCCAAAGATCTATTTGGCGCACCCAAATCCGAGCGCCTCCAGGGTTTCCTTTCGGCAACCCAACCTGCGTAATAACATTACAAAACCACCTAACGGGAGTACTACAAATGAAAAACCTTATTCTTACGACTGCTGCTCTTGCAGTAACTGCTGGCATGGCAATGGCAGACGGCCACGCTGTTGTGCGCATGGGTACAGAGGGTGCATACCCTCCGTATAACTTCATCAACGATGCTGGTGAAGTTGACGGCTTTGAGCGCGAATTAGGCGATGAGCTTTGCTTGCGCGCTGAATTGACTTGCGAGTGGGTCACAAACGAATGGGACAGCATTATCCCGAACCTCGTTTCCGGCAACTACGACACAATCATCGCTGGCATGTCCATCACCGATGAGCGTGACGAAGTAATCGATTTTACGCAAAATTACACACAGCCAGACCCATCCAGCTACTTGGTTGCATCAGCAGATGCGGACATCACAGGTGGCGTCATTGCTGCACAAACTGGCACAATCCAAGCGTCATTCATTGCGGCGTCAGGCGCGACATTGGTTGAATTCGCAACACCAGAAGAGACAGTTGCGGCTGTTAAAAACGGTGAAGCAGATGCAGTCTTAGCGGACAACGCATATCTTGCGCCAATCGCTGACGAAGATGGCGATCTGCAATTGCTTGATCAAAAAGAATTGATCGGTGGCGGCGTTGGCATGGGCCTACGTGAGAGCGACGGCGAGCTGAAAGGCAAGTTCGATGCAGCAATCCAATCCATGAAAGACGACGGCACATTGAATGCGCTGATCACTAAATGGGAAGTTGGCGAACAATTCTAAGTTAACCAATCGATCGGAGAGGGGAGAGGCAAATGCGCTTCTCCCTTCACCTTACTAAACAAACTCAAATTCCGTCCTCAATGAGGTCTTCCCATTTTTAGTTTTTGCACAGACCCCAGCTTCTTGCCTGACTGGCAATGGATGGCCTGCTATCTGACCACCGGCAAACACATGTCGATCTATTGGTCCGTGCTTACTGTTCTATTACTACTGGGGATCACGGCCCCCACTGCTCTTGCATTCGGGTTTGCCGGTGCATCTGCTGCCCGTTCGCGTATTGCACCTGTCTCGTGGCTTGGTCGTGGCTACATCGCAGTTGTCCGCGGTGTGCCCGATATCGCCTTTTTCCTATTCTTTGTAATCGCTTTGGATCAAATAATAGAGGTCACGCGCCATCATATTCTTTGTCCCGACTGGGTCGAGCCAATCCGCCAAGGCAATGACTTTGTTGTTTGTCAGGCTGCAAAAATGCCACTGGGCAACGCGCCACAATGGGTCCATGAAAGCTATGGTTTCGCCATTGCGGTCTTTACCTTCGCGATTGTATTTGGTGCTTTTGCCGCCAATGTTATTCAAGGTGCCATGGCTGCAGTACCACGTGGCCAGATCGAAACGGGCGAAAGCTACGGCATGACATCGCGCCAAACGTTTTGGCGCATTCTTGTCCCGCAGATGTGGGTCTATGCCTTGCCCGGCCTTTCCAACCTATGGATGGTTTTGATCAAAGCAACACCGTTATTGTTTCTGCTCGGTATCCAAGACATCGTTTACTGGGCCCGTGAACTCGGCGGTATCAAAACATCTCGCTTCACTGACTACCCGCACGGTGATTGGCGTATGTGGTATTTCCTTGCCTTACTTGTTTTCTATCTCATTTTCACTCGCGTTTCTGAAATCACACTCGAGCGCTTAATGGCACGCCTTACACTTGGCCAAGCAACTACCGCTGGTGAAGCGCAGCGAAAGGCGAGAACAACATGAACGCCTGCCTACAAACGATAACTGACTATGGCTTGCGGGCCATCGGGATTGGTAAACGCTTGCTCCCTCGCGAAGACTTCACATTATGCGAACAGTTCACACTCATCGGCTCTGGTATGATTTGGAACGTTTACTTCGGTGTCCTTGCCTTGATTGCAGGGTTCGGTTTCGCGACATTGCTGGCTCTTGGAAAAACGTCAAACAACAAGGTGATACGTAAACCATCTGAGTGGTTCATCTTTCTGTTTCGCGGTTCCCCACTGTTCATCCAATTCTTCTTTGGGTACTTTCTGTTCCTGAAATTAAAAACCGTCTTCCCAATTTTCGCGCCCTTCACGGCCGCATGGTTGGGCGCATTAGTTGTCTTGTTTTTCAATACATCGGCCTACACCGCAGAAATCTTTTATGGTGCTCTGCGCTCTATTCCCAAAGGCGACATTGAGTCTGCTGATGCATATGGCCTTTCAGGCTGGTCCCGTTTCAAACGCGTTATTTGGCCGACAATGCTGCGCCTTGCATGGCCTGCCTATACCAATGAGGCGATCTTTTTGTTTCACGCAACCACTTTGGTTTTCTTCAGTGGGTTCCCCGCATGGCAACAACGCGGCGATGCCCTTTATTACGCAAGCTACTTTGCGGACAAAACATTCAATCCCTTCATTCCATATCCGATTTTGGCTGGTTATTTCATTCTCCTAACGCTCTGCGTGATTGGCCTGTTCAGTACCGTGAACCGTCGCTTGAACCGCCATCTTCCATCAAACACACGCCAGCGATTGCGCATTCGTCCCAATCTTATACGATAAGATAAGTCCCGCTTTGTATTCGCTGAATGCACACTGGAAAAATCGAATTTGGACCTGAACAATGAACTTAGCTGATCTTCAAACCTTCCGAGTCGTAGCATGTGACCTGAATGGCCAAATGCGTGGTAAGGTTGTTCCTGGTTCATACGCTGACAAGTTATCATCTGGATCGGTCCGCCTACCATTTTCCGCACTCGATGTTGATTTGTGGGGTACGGATATTGTCGGTAGCCCGCTTGTTTTTGAAAGTGGAGATGCAGACGGAATGTTGTTTCCAACAGACCGTGCACCTTGCCCCGTTCCTTGGCTAAAAACACCTTCAGCAATTGTTCCTGTTACGTTAAGCAATGAAGATAGAACACCTTTTGCTGGCGATCCACGTCACGCTTTAGTCCGTGTATTGGCAGATTATGATGCTCGCGGGTGGCAAGTAATAGCAGCAACTGAGATGGAGTTCACGCTGGTTGATGACAAAGGTAATGCGCCCAGACCTCCAGCTGATCCACGAAATGGTGTGCCACTTGATGGTGGCGAAGTATTGTCTGTGTCTCAGCTTGACGCCTTTGCTGCTTTCTTTGACGATCTTTACGCTGGAGCTGCAGCGATGGGTATTCCCGCTGAAACAGCCACTTCAGAGGCCGGCATAGGGCAATTCGAAATCACCACGCGCCATGGCCCTGCCTTAGAGGCCGCAGACAATGCGTGGCTGTTCAAATCACTGGTACGTGGCTTGGCCCGTAAGCATGGCATGGCCGCGACATTTATGGCGAAGCCCTATTCAGATGACTCTGGAAATGGCATGCATGTCCATTTTTCGGTCTTGGATAGTGAAGGGAACAACGTCTTTGACAATGGTGGACCTGAAGGCACCGATACTATGCATCACGCTGTTGCAGGATGTTTGGCGGCAATGCCCGCCAGCAGTTTGATCTTTGCCCCTTTCGCAAATTCATATGATCGATTAGTTGATGGAGCCCATGCGCCCACCGCTGCTGCATGGGGATATGATAACCGCACCGTAGCAATCCGTATTCCCAGTGGTCCAAATGGCGCACGCCGAATCGAGCACCGCACCGCTGGTGGAGACATCAATCCCTACCTCTTACTAAGCGCAGTATTAGGTGCCGCGATGATTGGTATCAAAGATGAATTGGAGCCAAGCGAGCCAATCGTCGGGAACGCTTATGACGTTGACGATTTACCTCGCCTCGCGGCAGATTGGACTGCTGCAACCGATATGTTCGCAAGCGATCCACTGATTTCACGTATCTTTGACCCAATACTGATCGGCAATCTTGTCCGCTGTAAACGCCAAGAAATAGAAAAGTTTGAGCAGATGCCTACCTCAACACATTGGCGCGCCTTGCTAGAACGTGTCTAAGGGCGCTTGCCGCGCCCTAATCCCCTGCAGTAGGGTAAAAAAAACTAAGGTGATCTATGAAAATCGGACTACTCCAAGCGGGCCATTTTGTTCCGGAGCTGCAATCAGAACTTGGTGATTATAATGCATTGTACAGTCGCTTATTAGCAGGACACGGGTATGATTTTGATCTGGAAACCTTCAGCGTTGTTGATATGGAATTTCCTCACAATTTGGACGAGGTTGATGGCTGGCTAATCAGTGGCTCTAAACACGGTGCCTATGAGGATCATGCGTTCATCCCCCTTCTTGAAGAATTGATCCGCGCGATACATGCATCGGGCAAGCCATTGATTGGTATATGCTTTGGTCATCAGATCATTGCCCAAGCTTTAGGCGGTACCGTCGCAAAATTTGATCAAGGTTGGTCAGTTGGCCGCGTCGAGTATGACATGCAAGGTCAAACATTTGCGTTGAACGCATGGCATCAAGACCAAGTTATAAAACCTCCAGAAGGAGCAGAAACTGTAGGCTCCTCCTCGTTTTGTGCGCATGCTGCTTTG
>JABGTH010000005.1 GCA_018647275.1 Paracoccaceae bacterium | reverse complement strand
TTGGAAGAAGTCGAAAGCATCACATCCATCCGCAAGCGTTTTGTAACACCGGGTATGTCTTTGGGCGCTTTGTCACCAGAAGCACACAAAACATTGAACGTTGCGATGAACCGCATCGGCGCGAAGTCGGATTCCGGTGAAGGTGGCGAAGATCCAGCGCCCTTCGTACCCGAGCCAAATGGCGATAACCCGTCTGCGAAAATCAAGCAGGTTGCGTCTGGTCGTTTTGGTGTGACTGCTGAATATCTGAACCAGTGCGAAGAGCTGGAAATCAAAGTGGCCCAAGGTGCGAAACCGGGTGAAGGCGGACAGTTGCCTGGGATGAAAGTCACCGACCTGATCGCGCGTCTGCGTCACTCCACCAAAGGCGTAACATTGATCTCACCTCCGCCACACCACGATATCTATTCTATCGAGGATCTGGCCCAGCTGATCTATGATCTGAAGCAGATCAACCCACGCTGTAAAGTGACTGTAAAATTGGTTGCGTCATCTGGTGTTGGTACGATTGCGGCGGGTGTTGCGAAGGCGAAAGCTGACGTGATCTTGATCTCTGGCCACAACGGTGGCACAGGCGCATCCCCTGCGACTTCGATCAAATATGCGGGCCTACCATGGGAAATGGGGCTGACTGAGGCACACCAAGTTCTTTCCATGAACAACCTTCGCGAACGCGTTACATTGCGTACCGACGGTGGTTTGCGCACTGGTCGTGACGTTGTGATGGCTGCGATGTTGGGTGCCGAAGAATACGGTATTGGTACTGCTGCTTTGATCGCTATGGGTTGCATCATGGTGCGTCAGTGCCAGTCCAATACATGCCCAGTTGGCGTATGTACCCAGGACGAAGCATTGCGTGACAAATTCACAGGTAACGCTGATAAAGTCGTAAACCTGATCACATTCTACGCACAAGAAGTGCGTGAGTTGTTGGCGTCCCTTGGCGCACGCAGCATGGATGACGTGATTGGCCGCGCTGATCTATTGGCGCAGGTTTCGCGTGGCTCCGCCCACCTTGATGACTTGGACCTGAACCCACTGTTGATCACTGTCGATGGTGCGGCGAACATCAAGTACGATCGCAGCAAAGACCGCAATCCTGTGCCTGATACATTGGACGCCGAAATTGTGCGCGACGCTGCACGTTTCTTGGAAGATGGTGAAAAGATGCAGCTTAGCTATGCGGTGCAAAACACGCACCGTTCGGTTGGAACGCGGACTTCTAGCCACATTGTGAAACAGTTCGGTATGCGCAATTCGCTGCAGTCCGATCACCTGACAATCAAACTGCAGGGTTCTGCAGGCCAATCTTTGGGTGCTTTTGCAGCACCTGGGTTGAAGCTGGAAGTGTCTGGTGACGCGAACGATTACGTCGGCAAAGGTCTATCAGGTGGCATGATTGTTGTACGTCCACCGATGTCCACGCCAATTGTTGCGGCAGACAATACTATCATCGGGAACACCGTTTTGTATGGTGCAACGGATGGGTATCTGTTTGCAGCGGGACGTGCAGGCGAACGTTTCGCGGTACGTAACTCTGGTGCGAAGGTTGTTGTTGAGGGCTGTGGTTCAAACGGTTGCGAATACACCACTGGCGGCGTTGCAGTTATCATCGGATCCATTGGTGCAAACTTTGGTGCTGGTATGACTGGCGGCATGGCTTACTTGTACGATCCGGACGGTGAAACACCTGCATTGATCAACCACGAAACATTGGTCACTTGCCCAGTAACAGTGCCACATTGGGTCGCGCAGCTGAAAGGTTTGCTTGAGCAACACGTTGCTGAAACAGGCAGCCGTAAAGCGACGGATATTCTTCAGCATTGGGACACTGAGCAAGCTAATTTCTTGCAGATTTGCCCAAAAGAAATGTTGGTGCATTTAGCTGCTCCACTGACAATTGAAGAAACAGCAATTCCCGCCGAATAAGTTGCAGGAACAAGAGGGCCAATAATACTGGCCCTCTTGTGCGCTCAAGGCTTTCCTGATTTCGCCTTGGGCGCTATAGCTGCCTCATGGCTAAGGCAGTAAAAACCAAAAAATTAAAAACGAACTCCAAGAGCAAAGCGCGACGCGCCCCGTTTAAATGGTTGTTGTGGCAGGGATCTCGCGTGCTTTGCGCGGGTTTTGTTTTGGTCATCGCGCTTATCCTATTGTTTTCGGCTGTGAACCCGCCAACCACGATCTATATGTCCCACGAGTCCCGTCGTCTTGGCAGTGTGGATCACGAGTGGGTTTCAATTGAAGAAATTGCGCCTGTCATGGCCCGATCAGTTGTAGCTGCAGAGGATGCGAATTTCTGCCAGCATTGGGGGTTCGATCTAAAGGCGATCAAGGTTGCTATCGCGGCTGGCGGGCATACGGGTGCCTCAACGATCTCAC
>JABGTH010000342.1 GCA_018647275.1 Paracoccaceae bacterium | reverse complement strand
CAACATGCTGACGCCGTCGGTCTGATTAATGCTTTTCATGATCTCGAAAATCTCTTGCACGATCAGTGGTGCGAGGCCAAAGGAGGGCTCGTCAAGCAGTAACAACTTGGGGCGGAGCATCAAGGCGCGGCTAATCGCCAACATCTGCTGCTCTCCGCCTGACAGCGTCCCTGCCTGTTGGCTAAAGCGCTCCCGCAAACGAGGGAAACGATCGTAGACCTTCTCAATGTCTTCGCTCACCGCAGTCTTGTCTTTGCGTGTGTACGCACCCAAGCGCAAGTTTTCGTCAACTGTGAGTCCCGTGAAGGTGCCGCGACCATCCGGTACGTGGGCTACGCCCATACGAACGATCTTGTCCGTCGAGAGGCCACTGGTTGGCTTGCCATCAAAGATCATCTCGCCAGAGGTTTTAACGGTCTGGCAAACACCGCGTAACGTGGTTGTTTTACCCGCGCCGTTGGCCCCTAAGATCGTGGTGATACCGCCCTCCGCCAACTCGAAACTAACGTTGAATAAGGCTTGCGTGGGACCGTACCACGCGCAAAGGTCTTTAACTTGTAACAAGCTCATGTTTAATCGCCCCCCAAGTAAGCGCGAATAACATCCGGGTGCTTCTGAATTTCTTCAGGGGTTCCTTCCGCAATTTTTTTACCGAAATTAAGTGCCACAATCCAGTCAGAAACAGCCATAACCAATTGCATATGGTGTTCTACCAGTAGAACGCTGATGCCCATGTCATCCCGCACCTGCTTGATGAGCGTAGCCAGGTCTTCCAGCTCCTCGTGGTTCAAGCCAGCGGCGGGTTCATCGAGTAGCAGAAGCCGAGGTTGCGCCGCCAATGCGCGCGCAAATTCAACCCGTTTCTGATAGCCAAAGGGCAGATCGCCCACTTGTCTGTGGGCGACATCCGTCAACTTCAAACGCGTTATCAAGTCGTCAGCCAGCTCTCTCAGGTGCTGCTCTTCTTTCCGCGTCTTTGCGTTAGGCAGCAAACCGCCAATAAATCCGGTTTCGGATTTACTGTGCGCGCCGACCATGACGTTTTCTTGGACGGTCATCGTTTTAAACATCGCCAAGTTCTGGAACGTCCGTCCGATCCCAATTTGCGTCATCTCGTGCACGGGGGTCTCCGTGATGGATTTTCCTTCAAAAAGAAGGTCCCCTTCTTGGTACGCGTACAAGCGACTAAGGCAGTTAAATAATGTGGTTTTTCCCGCCCCGTTAGGACCGATCAAGCCGCAAATTTTGTCACGCGGCAGGTCGAAACTCACACTGTCTAACGCTGTGATTCCGCCAAATCTAACCGTGATTCCCTTGACCTGTAGCAGGGCATTTGTTTCATCGACAACCAAATCAAAATCTCCTTGTGACCCACATCGCTGCGATGCAAGCAAGAGTGTAGGGCTGGATCAAAAAACGTACCCTAGGTTAAACACCAATACCGTGTCATGTAGGTGCCAACCTATTTGGAGGGTGGCTTCATAAGTCCAAATTGCAAAGAGCTTGAAAGGCTTTGTTAGCGGGGCTTCTGCGTAAATCTACCGCTGGGTACCGTCATAAAAAAAGCCCTGATGCGTAGACGCAAAGGGCTTTAAAAACCTATCACAACTAGGGGTTATTGGCGCAAAGTCTCAAACGCTTGGAAGTGCGTCAAGAAAACGTGTCCAGACAAATCGTGAATAAACTCGGTTTCCTTCAGTTTGTCCATGACAGGTCCCTTCACTTCAGAAAGGTGTAGTTTGATATGGGCGCCTTTTAAGCGGGCATCGATGGCCTCCAGACTCTCAAGCGCACTCGCATCGATCGCGTTGACAGCCGAGCACTGCAACACCACATGGGCAATACCCGCGCGGTTAGCTACCGCCGCATTCACGGAGTCTTCTAAGGCCCTTGCATTGGCGAAATAGAGGCTCTCATCGACGCGCAAACTAAGGACCTTGGGATCGACTTGAACGCTGTGACGGGCCACGTTGCGGAAATGCTCTGTCCCCACAACCAAGCCAACCTCCGCAATATGCGGGCGACTGGTTCGAAACAGAAAGAGCGCAAGCGACACGCCAACGCCGCAAATTAGTCCCATCTCGACGCCGGCTCCCAGCGTCACCAAGATAGTCGTCAATACCGCCGTGAAGTCCGATTTGGAGTAGGCCCAAGTCCGTTTCAAACCACCCAAGTCAACCAAGGACAGAACCGCCACAATGATGGTTGCCGCTAATGTGGCCTTAGGTAAAAAATACAGTGCAGGCGTCAACAGCAGTGAGGCCACCAGAATGCCCCCCGCCGTAAACACCCCGGCGGCAGGGGTTTGTGCACCGGCATCGAAGTTAACCACGGAGCGCGAAAAGCCGCCCGTCACGGGGAAGCCACCCGAGAAGGCTGACGACACATTGCTGGCGCCTAGGGCAATTAACTCTTGGTCGGGAACAATCCGTTGTCGACGCTTGGCGGCCAGTGTTTGGCCAACAGACACCGACTCAACAAAGCCCACCACGCTGATGAGCAGGGCAGGTACCAACAGCGACTGCCATAGACCCATGTCAAGGCTGGGCAGGCT
>JABGTH010000006.1 GCA_018647275.1 Paracoccaceae bacterium | reverse complement strand
GATGAGCCGACGGCGGCCTTGGGCGTGGCGCAAACGCGGCAGGTTCTCGATGTGGTCAAACGGCTGCGTGATACCAACCACGCGGTGATCTACATCTCACATAACATGCGCGATATCTTTGAGGTCGCAGACCGAATTTGCGTTCTGCGCCACGGCAGCAATGTCGCAACCTGGAGAAAAGAGGATATTACCCCTGATGAAATCGTTGCAGCGATGACACGGGGCTTGGATAATGAGGCCGGAAATGCAGCCTGAACACAAACTTTCATTTATAGTTAGGCTGCGCATCATGCGCGAAACACGGTTTGGTGCATTTGTACCAGTGCTTTTGGCGCTTGCTGCGATTTGGACTTATTTCGGTTTGGCTGTTCCTTTATGGGAATACTGGGGGGACGCGGATGCTGAGAGCATCCGTTTCATCTTCCTAAGCCCACGAAACATCTATAATTTGTTCATGCAATCGGCAGTCATTGCGACGCTTGCAGTCGGCATCACGGTTGTTTTGCTCCTCGGCGACATCGACTTGTCTGCCGCTGCGACCGCTGGCGTATGTGCAGCCTTACTAGGCGTTTTGGTACTGGCTGGCGTTCCTAGTCCAATTGCCTGCCTGATCGTAATGGCTGTTGGCATTATTATGGGTACTGCACAGGGCTTATTGGTCGCTTATATCGGCATTCCATCCTTCGTGGTGACGCTTGCAGGACTTCTAGGTTTCCAAGGTTTGATGCAAAAAATCCTTCCGACAGGAAACCTGAATGTTGGTGATCCGTTCATTCGTGGCTTTGCGCGGGTTCTTTTGCCTGATGCCCTAGGCTGGGCGTTGGCTATTACCTGTATCATAGTCTTTGCAGGGCTCAATTTGCGCAAACAAACACAGCGCAAGGCACGCGGGTTAGAACTGGACAGCAACACCGCTGTTTGGGGTCAGATCGCATTCTTTAGTGTATTAATGTTGGCAACCGTTACCACATTGAATGCCTATCGATCTGTGCCATTGCTGATTGTTCTGTTGATGGCGATCACAGTTCTCGTGGGTTGGGTGACGACCTCGACCCCTTACGGGCGATCAATCTTCTCGGTTGGTGGCAACCCTGAAAGCGCGCGGCGTGTGGGCATAAATGTCAAACGTATCCGTGTCTCGGCCTTTGCAATCGTCGGTCTCATGGCCGCAATCGGTGGCATCTTTGGTGCATCTCGATTTGGTTCAGTTTCCTACACCGCCTTTGCGGGTGGCTCACTCCTGCTCGAATCCATCGGAGCTGCTGTGATTGGTGGCACCTCGCTCTTTGGCGGTCGAGGATCGGTCTGGAACGCGATTCTTGGCGCTCTGGTTATCGGATCACTTGGCAACGGGCTGGACCTGTCGGGTGCGAGTGCGGCTGACAAGCTGATGTTTTCTGGTGCAATCCTGTTGTTGGCTGTGGCGATTGACGCCGTGTCCCGCAGCGGCGCGTCAGAGAGGTAAGGCATCATGTGGACACAAACACAACGCACCCTTCTTGATGCTATTTTGGACGAACTTGTTCCGCCAAGTAATGATGGGACAATTCCCGGAGCGGGCGCATTGGGAGTGGCAGACTTTCTCCCGACTGCTGACGCCTTTGCGCCCAATCCGGTTGATACAACGCAGGCTGTGATGATGGCATTGGGTGAAAGTTTTGTTGAACTGACAAGACCGGAAAAAGTCGCCGCGCTGCACTTGATCGAGGCGCAAAAGCCCGACGCCTTCGCAACCCTCGTTCGCCTCACTTACATGGGCTATTACAGTCGCCCTGACACCCGCCCACTGTTTGGCGTTGGTGCCCATCCCATCCATCCCCAAGGTTACCCCGTTCCGCGTGAGGACGAGGCGCTGATGGATGAATTGACCGCACCCGTGCGCGCTCGTGGAAAGGTATATCGCGATGCAAAATGAACCCGTCGACGTTCTAATCATTGGTGCAGGTGCCTCAGGTGCTGCCATCGCATGGTCGCTGCTGGAAACTCGGATGCGTATTCTGTGCTTGGAACAAGGACCGCACCTAAAAGATAAGGGTTACCCGAGCCGCGATGATGGCTACGAACTCGCGCGGTACGGCAATTTTTCATGCGACCCGAACGTGCGCGGGTTGAAACAGGACTATCCGATCAACGCCGATGACAGTTGCATCACGCCGGTGAATTTCAATGCGGTCGGTGGGTCTACCATCAACTTCCTTGGTCACTGGCCGCGGATGAAGCCGTCAGATTTTCGCACCCGTTCGTTAGATGGCGTCGGTGCGGATTGGCCTGTGGATTACGATACGCTCGCACCCTTCTACGATATGAATGACCGCAACACGGGTGTGTCCGGCCTTGGCGGCAATCCTGCTTATCCGGATTACGCCCCAGAACTGCCTCCAATCCCAATCGGCAAATTGGGTCAAACGCTGGCCAAGGGGTTCAACGCAAGGGGCTATCACTGGTGGCCGTCGGATGTGTCGATCCTCAGTCAGGATCACGACGGGCGGCAGAAATGCGTAAATGCGGGCACCTGTGATCTGGGCTGCGCGGCAGGTGCCAAGGGAGGGACCAATTTCACCTATTGGCCAATGCTGGAAAACGCAGGCGTTGAGTTGCGTTCCGAGTGCCGTGTGCGTGAAATCCTCGTGGATGAGGCAACGGGGTTTGCTACAGGCGTACTTTATCACGGGGCTGACGGGCAAGTGCACGAACAAATGGCCGAATTGGTTGTCGTAGCGTGCAACGGGGTCGGCACGCCGCGCCTTTTGTTGAATTCCAAATCCAAAGCCTTTCCTGACGGTCTGGCCAATCGCAATGGGATGGTGGGCAAGAACTTGATGTTCCACCCGCTTACAGGCGTGGCAGGCGTGTTTGACGAGCCGATGCTGGGGCACGAGGGGCCAATGGCCTGTTCAATCCTGAGCCAGGAGTTTTATGAGACCGACCCGACGCGCGATTTCGTGCGTGGCTATGGGTTGCACTCGGGCCGCTCCACCCCTCCGATGACCTATGCATTAGGGGGGTATGGCGTCGACAGCCCGATCCCTTGGGGCGCCGAGCATCGTGAGGCCATGGACAACGTCTATCCTTACTTGGCCGGGTTAACCGTGGTGAGTGAGGATCTTCCTGAGGAACACAACTGCGTCACGCTTGACCCTGACCTGACTGACAGCGACGGCATCGCCGCACCGAAAATTACCTACCGTTTGGGCGACAATACCCGCAGGATGCTGCGTCACGGCGAAGAACGTGCAAAGGAAATCTTGCTCGCAGCGGGCGCGAAGAAGGTGCTGAGCAAAGGCGATGACAACGTGTGGTGGCGTGCCGGTTGGCATCAGATGGGCACGTGCCGGATGGGGGATGATCCCGTGACATCCGTGGTGAACGGCTGGGGCCGCAGCCACGATGTGAAAAACCTGTTCATCGTTGATGGCTCGATCTTTCCCACGGCAGGGGCGGTCAATCCGACCTCCACCATTCAGGCCATGGCGCTGTTCATTGGGGACTGCATCAAAACCAACATAGAAACCCTGTTTGATTGAGGTCCGCATGATGGTGGATTTTCCGACAAAGATGTATATCGACGGGGCGTTGACAGACGGAAGTGGCACGCGGGACGTGCTCAACCCGGCAACAGAAACGCTGGTCACGACTGTGGCCGTTGCGG
>JABGTH010000007.1 GCA_018647275.1 Paracoccaceae bacterium | reverse complement strand
CTTGTAAAACCTCGGTTCCAAACTCGCGCAAGATGTGGCGCATCGCAGCCAAGAAAATCTGGTCCTTGCCGCCAAAATAGTGGTGCGCAAGCGCGGTCGACATCCCTGCCCGTTTAGCAATTTGCCCAACGGTCACTTCCAAGTTTCCAGCAGCGCCAATTTCAGCGATCGTCGCCTGCACCAATGCAGAGCGTCGGATCGGTTCCATTCCAACTTTAGGCATGAACAATCCCCTAATATATCAGGTGTGATCGTAATCAGCGTTTGATTGACTCGTCAATCAATAAAAAACTTACACCTTTGTCTCATGTACAACAGGGGTCACGGGTCTTCGCTTCATCACTGCCTCGCGCCATGTGATGAAAGTGACAGATGCCAGAATTACAACGCCACCAAACACCACCCAAATATCCACAGGTTCACCGAAAACGATTGCCCCCAGCAACACCGCCCAAACCAATTGCAGGAATGTAATGGGCTGCGTAACGGTCACTGGTGCCGCGGCAAACGCCAAGGTCATCGTGTAATGGCCCGCTGTGGCAAAGCTAGCGACACAGAACAATAGCATTAGGTCGTTGAGGGAGGGTGTTACCCAAACAGCAATCGCAAATGGGGCCAACCCGATAGGCACAAAAATGGACAACATAGCAACGACCACGGTCGGCTTGACCTCGCCTGCCATTATCTTTGCTGTAAGATAAGACCCAGCAAATACAATCGCAGTCACCAGCATCGCCAAATGTCCGGATGACACTTCTCGAAACCCCGGGCGCAAAATGATTGCAGCACCAAACAATGCAATCAGGATCGCAACAATCCGACGCATCGCTAGTTTTTCACCCAAAAAGATTGCGGCACCAATTGTCACATATACAGGTGAAAGGTAATTCATCGCGGTCACTTCAGCGATCGGAATCCGGGTCATAGCGTAAAACCACAAAATCACTGCGCCTGCGTGAAATATGCCGCGCATTCCAAACAACTTCCACTGGCGAGGGGTCAAACGGGCCTCGCGCAAGTCTTTCAACATTGGCAACAGGAATATCAAACCCAACAAATACCGCAAAAAGGCAGCCTCAGCTGGTGGCACGCGACTGCCCATATGTTTCACCAGTGCCGTAACAGCTACAAAACATAAGCCCGTCACAAACATCCAAAAGATGCCAGCGCGGTGGCGAGAGGGATTTAATTTCATCATGGCACCATCAACGCTCAAAGTAGAGACGACCGCAAGGTATCAAAAGAAAACCAGTTTGATCGCTATAGCCCACATCGTCAGCGCGATCAAAGCATCCAAAATCTGCCATGCCTGTGGGTTAGCAAAAATCGGGCGTAACAATCGTGCCCCGTACCCAAGGGCAAAGAAGAACGCAAAACTGGCGGTTACTGCGCCAAAGCCAAAGCTAACACGGTCCTCATATTGCGCAGAGATCGAACCGATCAACACGACCGTATCCAAGTAAACATGCGGGTTCAGCAGAGATAGCGCAACCAATGTAGCCAGTGTGCTTTTCAGAGATTGGTCCTCCCCATCGGCTGCCTCAAGGGAGCTGCCACCTCTCCATGCAGAGACCGCATTCGTCCAACCATACCATAGTAAAAACGCGGCCCCGCCGTAGCGCATCGCTGTTTCAAACCAGGGCAATGATTTTGCAAGCGCCCCAAAACCGATGATCCCTGCCAAGATCAGCACTGCATCAAGAACACCGCACACTAAGCACACCCAAAAAATATGTGCCCCACGCAGCCCTTGACGCAAGACAAACGCATTTTGAGCACCGATCGCGAAGATCAATGTGATGCTAAGAGCAAAGCCTTGGAGAAAAGTGAGGTACATGCACGAGTTCCGAATACTTATTGAAGCAGTGCTGTCGTCCAATTGCCCAAACCACAATCAAACGAAAAATGCCGCCCTCTGAAAGGAAAAGCGTTGCATTAATTATTAACAAGACCAAGCGCTTAAAGCTGCTCCATAACCTCGTCACTGGCTTCAAAGTTCGATGTAACGCGTTGCACATCATCATCATCTTCAAGCGCATCGATAAGGCGCATCAGTTTCTCCATGCCCTCTAGGTCCATCTCTGTAGAGATGGTCGGCTTCCAAACTAATTTGGTTGAAGAAGACTCACCCAGTTCAGCCTCAAGCGCATTTGAGACTTCGCTTAAGTCTGTGTCGGCACACCAAACAGTGTGGCCCTCTTCTGATGACTCAACGTCCTCAGCGCCCGCTTCGATAGCGGCCATCATAACAGTGTCCGCATCGCCAACAGTCGCCGGATATTCAACCGCACCTTTACGGTCGAACATGAAACCGACACTGCCCGTTTCACCCAAATTGCCACCACATTTCGAGAATGTAGAGCGCACTGTTGATGCCGTACGGTTGCGGTTATCTGTCATCGCTTCAACGATCACAGCAACGCCATTTGGGCCATAGCCCTCATAACGGATTTCTTCGTAATCTTCGCCCTCACCCGCTTGGGATTTTTTGATGGCCCGATCAATCACATCTTTTGGCACAGAGCTGGATTTAGCTTCTTTGACAGCCATGCGAAGACGTGGGTTTTTGTCTGGATCAGGGTCACCCATTTTGGCGGCCACAGTGATCTCTTTTGCCATTTTGGAAAATAGCTTGGCGCGCAATTTATCCTGACGACCTTTACGGTGTTGAATGTTAGCCCATTTTGAGTGGCCTGCCATAGGAGCCTCCAGCGTTGATAAGGTAATTACGTTTGGACGTTTCTATAGGGCACGTCACGGCACAAGAGCAAGCCCACAGCGCCGATCAAGTGAAACCAGCGTACAATACAGGCGCGAATTCCCCCCCAATCGCACTCGCCTCTTTCGTCTCAACACAATTAGGTGGGTTTTCGGACATGCGGTTACCATTTCTAGTCTATAGCATCGTGATGTATGCCGTCGTGGCACCCTTTTTTTAGTATATCAAAATTAAGGGGGCCCGAAGGCCCCAAAACATATTTCAATATTGCAGCTACAAAAGATTGAACTACTTCTTGGCTTTTGCAGCCACTTCAGCAGCCTTCACAACGGCCTTTTCTTCCTTGGTCATCTTGTTGCCCCAGCTGTTGTTGCTGATGCCCAGGTCACTTGGCATTGGTTTGGTTTTGCCACGACTGACTTTGCCCCCTTCCTCAAGGAATTTCTTGATCAGATCTTCGTCTGTCGTTTCTTTGATAACTTGTTTCATGTGTAAAACCTCGGGTGAAAAATGGGATCAAAGTGATTTAACAATCTTAGGTCACTATAGGACAAAGTCACAAGGGCCAAAGAATTGGGATAACCGCTGATGCTAGAACTCCGATGCTTAGGTTCAAGGGAATGCCAACACGCATAAAGTCTGTGAATTTATAGCCACCCGGACCGTAAACCAACATATTGGTTTGATACCCGATTGGCGTGGCAAAACTGGCAGAGGCCGCAACCATAACCGCCACAACAAGCGGACGCGGGTCAATCCCAAGGGCTGTGGCCAATCCAATAGCGATGGGCGTCACCACGACGGCCACTGCATTGTTGCTAACCAATTCAGTCAATACCGAGGTCAGCAAATAAAAAGCCCAGATAATGAGGAAGGGCGGCAAATTGCCCAGTGCCGGCGCAATTGCATTCACGATCAGTGCAATGGCACCCGATGCCTCAAGTGCCGCCCCAATGGCAAGCATCGAAAAAATTAACGCCAGAAGACGGCCATCCACAAAGGAAAACGCTTCTTCCGCATCTATACAGCGTGTTATCATAACAAACGAAACCGCTAGAATTGACAGTAAGAAGATTGGGGCGACACCAAGTGCTGCCAAGGTCACCAACCCAATAAGCGCTGCAATAACGAGCGGCGCATGGCTTCGACGAAACGCACGCGCAGACGGTTTGGACACGTCAACCATTTCCATCTCAATCGACAGACGTTGAATATCCGCAGGCGCACCTTCTAGCAAAAGGGTGTCACCCACTTTGACAATCAAATCATCCAACTGACCCCCAATATTCTGGTTACGGCGATGAACAGCCAATGGATAAACCGCGAAACGACGGCGTAGGCGCATTGAACCCAATGAACGGCCAATCATCTTACAACCGGGTGCAATTAATGCCTCAACGGTTGTGGTCTCCACCGCAGAAACTTGGTCAACACGCTTTAGTTCTTTGTTTCGCTGCAGTGACAACAGTTCAGTAATTTGGGTTCTCAAAACGACGCGGTCGCCCACGGCCAGCTCAACACCCTGAAGATTGCGGCGCAACGACCTATCACCCCGAATTACATCGATTAAGCGCACACCTTCACGTTTGAACAATTGAACGCCAGTGACTTTGCGTCCGATCAAGTTAGATTCGGGGGGAATGACCGCTTCAGTAAAGAACTTCATTCGGGACCTATCGGACAACAAGTCCGACATGCTTTCGCGATCCGGCAACAACATCGGTGCGACAAAGCGTAGGTAGATCATGCCCCAAATCACAAGGATGATACTCAGCGGTGTAACCTCGAAAATCGTAAATCCAGCCAACCCTTGGGCACGGGCGACACCATCAACCAACAAGTTGGTCGATGTCCCGATCAAAGTCAGTGTCCCACCCAAAATCGCAGCGTAGCTTAGCGGGATTAGCATCTTAGACGAGGCAATGCCCATCGTCTTGGCAAGCTGAACAAACACAGGGATCATCACAACCACAACCGGCGTGTTCGACACAATCGCTGATGACAGCACGACAAAGGTCATCAGCAACACAATAGCCAAGGCAGGATTGGTTTGCGCAATACGGTCCGCCTGCCCCGTGAATGCCTCTAGTGCACCTGTGCGCACCAACGCCCCCATAATGATGAACATCGCAGCAATGGTCCAAGGCGCTGGGTTTGAAAGCACCTGAAGGGCATCTTCATATGGCAACAACCCTAATCCTAGCATCAAAGCCGCGCCTGTGATTGCGACAACTTCTGTGGGGAAGGTTTCGCGTAAAAACAGGATGAACATGACCGCAACAACAGTGAGAGTTAGAATTGCACTACCTGTTTGCGAGAACTCAAAGAACGCCATGGAGCTACCTATTTTAATTGCGACCAGTTTGATCCATCGAGGCACTCGGCGCAACCGGTTCACTTGGCTTGCGCGGCTGTACCAAATACATCCCGGCCAACATCGCCAAAAGCGCCAGCCAAACTTGCGGCACATAAGTTTCGTTCAAAATGACCTTGGCCCAAAACACGCCAAAGACCGTCACTAGGTAACTGACCTGCACCGCAAATACGGGCCCCGTACGCCTCACCAGCCATACGTAACCGGCGTAAACCATCACGTGAATCAAAGAGCCTAAGATATGTGCATAATCCGGAATACCGTAGGGCGGCATTGGGTCGATCCACTGCCCCGTGGCCAACGCCAGAGGCAGTGAAATAATAGCTGCAACCAATGATGCACCCATCAGAACTTGGATTGAATCCATCCCTGCAGTGCCCCATTTCGCGACGTAATTGCCCTCACATGCGTAGCACGCGCCACCTATTAGCGCGATCATCACCCAAAAAGCAGATCCCATTTGGGGGATGCTGGCAGAGGGTAGAACAATCATCATGACACCAGCCAAACCAAGGAACAGCCCGCCCAACCGGCGCGCCTCAAATCTGTCATTACCAAGGGCAAGTGCAACAGGAAAGGCAAAGATAGGAACCATAGAAAGCAGAATGGATAAGATACCTGAGGGCAGATGCACCGCAGCTTGATAAGTCGCGGAGTTGGGGATCACGGTACCAATTAGTGCTATAATCAAATAGACCCGCAACTGCGCAGGCCCCAAGGGTAGACCTTTACCACGGATCAAACTAACAACCGCCAACAGGGCCGCCCCTATAAACGCCTGCCAAAATATCAGGCCAAAATGTTGATAGCCTTCGCTCACTGCCAACTTGGACATCGGTTGGGTAAAGCTCCAACCCATCCCTAAGATGATCAGGACAAGGCTATACCAAAGAAGTTGGCGTTGGTTCATCTAGCCCTTTGGGCCCGCTTGAGATAGCGCACCACCTTGGCGTACCATTTCAATGCGTGTCGCCTTACCAGTCTTATCGTCTGTCTCGATGTAGACACCTGATAGGGTCGCATCGCCAGCTGCAGGTGTAAACCGATCTTTGGGCATACCAGTTATAAAGCGGCGCAGCGGTTCGGATTTTTCCATACCGATGACCGAGTTATAGTCCCCGCACATACCCGCGTCCGTCAGATACCCCATACCTTTTTGCATGATCATCGCATCGCTGGTTGGCACGTGCGTGTGTGTCCCGACCATCAAGCTGGCGCGTCCATCACACCAATGCCCCATCGCCATCTTTTCAGATGTCGCTTCGCAGTGAAAATCAACAATGATTGCATCGGCCTGACCACCAAGTGGGTGAGTCTTAAACACAGGTTCAATCGCAGAAAATGGATCGTCAAATGGGCGTTTCATGAACACCTGACCAAGCGCTTGTGCGACTAGCACTTTGCGGCCGTTATTGGCGGTAAACAAACGTGCCCCTTTGCCGGGAGACGCTCTGGAAAAATTCAGCGGACGGATTACGCGCGGTTCATGTTCGATAAACTGAAGCATATCTTTTTGGTCAAAGGCGTGATCACCCAGCGTGATGCAATCTGCACCGGCTTCCAAAATCAACTTGGCATGTGCGCCTGACAGCCCCATGCCACCCGTCGCATTTTCGCCGTTAACAACGACAAAATCTAGTTTCCATTCTTCACGCAAGCGAGGCAATTTTTCAGAAATGGCGCGGCGCCCGGCGCGGCCCATCACATCCCCAAGGAACAATATTTTCATGGAGTATTGGTTAGGCGGGCTAAGCCGCTGGGGCAAGAGGGATTCATACTGCCGACCTGAATTGATCTATTTATTAACTCGCCTGAATTGTATCGCTATCAAATCACATCCGTTTTGGTGTGATTATCCCCGTTTCGGTCACGATCATATCAAGGGGCTGATCTGTAGGTTCTAAAGGCAAACCTGCGGCTTCCTGCCTCGAGAATGCAAATCCAATGGCCAAAGTCGCTCGTTTCGCCCGCAAGATTTCAAGCGTGCGATCATAGAACCCACCGCCATAACCTAAACGCCCCCCATCACTGTCAAATGCAACAAGCGGCACAATCACGATCTCTGGTTCAAAAAATTCATCCAGTACTGGTATGCGCGCACCAAATGGTCCGTCTTTCATTTCAACATCCGGTTCCCACCGTGCAAACAGCAAAGGATGGTCCGCTTCAACAATGACCGGAACCCCAACATGGCCATAAGCCGCCGCTTCGGCCATCGCAGGCAATGGATCAATTTCAGTGCGTATCGGCATGTAGCCAGACATCGGTACACCGCGATATCCAGCCAACAAAGCAGACAAATGCCCAGCCGCTCCACCAGATTGTTCACCAAACGCAACTTTTCGACGTGCGAAGCCAGCCTTGCGCGCCGCCGCTTTGACCTGAGCAAGCTCGCTCATAATAATATCATCGCAGCAAGACCAAGGAATGCAAAGAAACCAACGATGTCAGTCACAGTTGTCACAAACGCACCCGACGCAAGCGCAGGGTCAACACCCCAACGTTCTAACAGAACGGGAATTACAGTTCCCGCAAAACCGGCAACAACCATATTCACAACCATAGCCGCAGCAATTACAGCCCCAAGCATCGGGGAGCCAAACCAGACAATTCCAACCACAGCCATCACAATGGCAAAGATCAAACCATTCACCAGTCCAACCAACACTTCACGACGCAAAACGCGCCACACGTTCGCGCTGGTCAAATCCTTAGTTGCAATCGCACGCACGGCAACGGTCAAAGACTGAGTTCCGGCATTGCCGCCCATGGATGCCACAATAGGCATCAACACCGCCAAGGCCACGATTTGTGTGATCGCCATTTCAAATTGCGCGATCACCATCGAGGCCGCAATCGAAGTGATCAAGTTAACCGCCAACCATGGCATACGCTGTTTGGTTGTCTCAATGACGCGGTCAGACAGCGATCCCTCACCAACACCGGCAAGACGCATAATGTCTTCTTCGTGCTCGTCATCCAGAACAGCCATCGCATCATCAATGGTAATCAGGCCGATCAATCGGCCCTCGCCGTCAACAACGGGGGCAGAAATTAGGTGGTATTGGTTAAAGGCATAGGCGACGTCACCTTCATCCTGATCCGCAGGAATGATTTGGAACACGTCCTCAACGATCGAGGTGAGTAAAACCTCACGCTTTGAACGCATAATCTTACCCAGGGTGACATTACCAATCGGATGCAGGCGTGGATCAACCAACACAAGATGATAGAATTGATCAGGCAAGGCATCTGGATCAGAGCCGCGCAAATAATCAATCGCCTCGCCTACAGTCCAATGCTCTGGGGCCATAACGACCTCGCGCTGCATCAATCGACCAGCTGAGAACTCCGGGTAGCTTAGGGCTTGTTCAACCGCCGCACGATCAACGTCTTCAAGAACCTCAAGGATCGCCTCTTGCTGTGTTTCACGCAGGTCTTCGACCAGATCAACAACATCGTCACTGTCCAAGTCGCGCACAGCTTCAGCCAACACTTGAGGTGTAAGGACCCCAATAACCTCTTCGCGGATGCTCTCATCCAGCTCTGACAGGATATCACCGTCAAACTCACGGTCGTATAATCGGATTAGACGCGAGCGATCAAACGCATTAATTTGCTCCAAAAGGTCAGCAATATCAGCAGCGTGCAGAGGGTCCATCAGCTCGCTTAGCTTAGCCTTATCCTTAATATCCACAGCATATAGGATCGCACTGACGTTTTTACGGTTCAGCAGATACGCATCATCTTCACGTACGTTTTCTGGCCCTTCGGCAGATATTTGGGTGTTTTCACTCATGTTGCTCAAACCATATGCGGGGGGCGAGATCGTGACAATGGGATGCGCCTGCGAAATGTCATTTACCGTATGCTCCAGCCAGATTAAGTGTGGTCCATGACAAATCAAAATTTACTTTGCGGTCAGGTTTTGACCTATTCGGGCGACCCCTTTATCGGGGCATGGCAAGACGCTGTTCACGTTAACAGCTCCGGTGGTGTCTTGATCCGTGACGGTAAGATTAAAGCCATAGGCAATGCGGCCACGTTGCAGGCCACACATCCAGACGCGCAAGTGACGCAATACGGTGAAAAACTTATTCTGCCCGGGTTTGTCGACGCGCATGTCCATTACCCACAGACCGGGATCATCGCGAGTTGGGGCAAACGTCTGATTGATTGGCTCAACACCTATACTTTTCCAGAGGAAATGCAGTTTGGGGATCCAGCGTACGCAGCTGAAATCGCAGGACGTTATCTGGACCTGACGCTGTTCAACGGGACAACCACGGTTTGCTCATATGCAACTATCCACCCAGAAAGCGTGGACGCAATATTTGAAGCCGCGCTTGCGCGTGGCCAACGGGTTGTTGCTGGTAAAACTTGCATGGACCGAAATGCGCCCGATGGGCTGCGCGATACGGCACAGTCAGCATATGATGATAGCCTCACATTGATTGAGAAGTGGCATGGCGTTGAGCGAGCCCATTACGCGATTACCCCGCGTTTTTCCCCCACCTCAACCGTTGAACAGCTTGAAGCCTTGGGAGCACTATGGGCTAAACGGCCCGATGTATTGATGCAAACGCACCTCAGCGAACAAAAAGATGAAATCGAATGGGTCAAAGGCATGTATCCTGACGCCCGTGATTATCTAGATACCTATGAGGCATATGGCCTTCTCGGGGAGCGCGGCATCTACGGCCACTCGATCCACATGGAACCACGCGAAATGGACCGCCTGTCTGAAATGGGCGGCGCGGTGGTGCACTGCCCGACTTCAAACACCTTCATAGGTTCAGGTCTGTTTGACATGGCCGCGATGAAAGCACGCTCAATCCCAGTGGGACTGGCAACCGACACAGGTGGCGGGTCCTCATTTTCAATGCTGCGCACAATGGCAGCTGCCTATGAAATTGCCCAACTTCGTGGTGTTGCCCTACATGCCAGTCAGTTGCTTTGGCTGGCGACAGCTGGATCAGCCCGAAGCCTTCATTTGCAAGACTACATTGGTTCTTTGAAAGCTGGCAATGACGCAGACATTTGTATTCTTGACCTGGCGTCCACCCCTGCCATAGCACAACGCAGCACGCGGGCGACCGATGTGTGGGAGGCTATTTTCCCAACGCTAATGATGGGAGATGACCGCGCAATTACAGATGTTTGGGTGCAAGGGCAGCGACGCAGCTAATTAGCAAGATGCAGCAAGAACCATAACCCAATAGTTGTCAGGTCCACAGGCCAATCTAAATCCCCCTGCCTTTTTATGGGTCATGTTCTTGTAGTTTCCTTGGATGCTTTCCAGCCCGCCATCACCTCTTCGAGGCTTTGCTGACCACGCACGATATTTCCTGCCATAAAGTACCACTTGTACCCTTGCGCCGTTGTGCGATCCCCGATGAATCATCCGTTTGCGCCGGTGTGGCTAGAATAACCTTGGCTTGCCATGTCATTAGCATGTGCAGCTACAACTGCCTCAAGCTGTGGGGAATAGCGAATTGCCTTGCCGCGTTTATCTTTACGATTTTTGTTGATGATCTGCGTGGTTACAGGATCAGCCAAAACGGGCTTCCGATAAAAACGAAAGCAAAAGTGCTACAAACGGATACTTCATAGCTGATCCTTTAAAGTACGTGCCAACTTGTTTTGACGCTTTATGACAGCATTCAAATCAATCGTTGCGACCTGACCATCACGCACAATTTGACGGCCCTCAACAATCAAATGGCGCACCTTAGTCGGCCCAGCCAACAATAATGCTGCAGGGTCCCACGATCCAGCACTTTCAATACCTGTTGTGTCCCAGATCGCCACGTCACCGCGACAGCCCTCAGCCAACCGACCGCATTCAGGACGTCCCAGAACATCCGCCCCGCCACGTGTTGCGATCTCAAGTGCGCAGCGTGCACTCATCGCGTCCGCCCCAAGCGCGACGCGCTGCAACAACATCGCTTGGCGCGCCTCTGCAATCAGGTTGCCAACATCATTGCTCGCTGATCCATCAACGCCCAGACCAACAGGAACGCCTGCATTATACATCCCGCGCAAAGGCGCGATGCCACTGCCCAAACGGCAATTGGAACACGGGCAATGTGCAACTCCCGTTTTTGTGCGCGCAAACATCGCAATTTCTTCCGCGTCCAGCTTTACGCAATGCGCATGCCATACGTCGGGGCCCGTCCAACCCAAGTCTTCGGCATATTGCCCCGGGCGTTTACCAAATTTCTCAAGGCTATAGGCGATATCCTCATCGTTTTCAGCCAGATGGGTATGCATCATGACGCCCTTGTCACGTGCTAAGATAGCAGCATCGCGCATCAGTTCTGTACTGACGGAAAACGGCGAACAAGGGGCCACACCAACACGACACATCGAAGCCGCGGAGGCGTCGTGGAACCCATCGATAACGCGAATGCAATCTTCTAGAATGGCACTTTCCTGTTCAACCAAGCCGTCAGGTGGCAGCCCACCATCGCTTTCACCGATGCTCATTGCACCACGTGTGGGTTGAAAACGAATACCCAACTCGGCTGCGGCGTGAATCGTGTCCTCAAGCCGTGAACCGTTGGGGTATAGATATAAGTGGTCAGAACTTAACGTGCAGCCTGACAGCGCCAACTCCGCCAACCCCACTTGGGCCGATGTGAACATATGATCGGGGGTAAAGTGTGACCAAATTGGATAAAGCGTTTGCAGCCAACCAAATAACAACGCGTCTTGGCCACCCGGAACCGCGCGTGTCAGCGTTTGGTACAAGTGATGGTGCGTGTTCACCAAGCCAGGTGTGACTACGCATCCCGCAGCGTTGATAACTTCGCCAGTTGTCCGCAGACCATGCCCAACCTCAACGATTTGACCGTCGCGGATCAAAACGTCCGCACCGCTTAACTCGCGGCGCGCATCGTCCATGGTTAGGGTACTATCCGCATTTTGGATTAGAACTTCGGTCATGGGAATTCTCTCAAAATTGCTAACGCTTCCGCATGGATTTCCGGGTTTGCCGCAGCAAGGGCTCGACCACCATTATGGGCTGGGCCGCCTTGCCAATCGGTGACAATGCCACCTGCTCCGTGGATCAGTCCTATTGGGCCTTGAATGTCGTACGAGTTCAACGAGGCCTCAATCACCAAGTCAACATGACCTGCCGCCAACAACGCATAGGCATAACAATCCATGCCATAACGTGTCAGCTGGGCCTTCTCGGCCACGGCTTCAAAACCTGCCCGTTCTGTCGGGGAACCCACTTCGGGGAATGTTGTAAAAACAGTCGCTTCATGTAGCGGGCGCTGCTCGCGTGTTTGGATAGCGCCCTCACCATGTGGGCCTATAAAGTTAGCACCTTGCGGCGTGCCAATGAAGCGCTCGCCGATATAGGGTTGATCAATCACGCCGATCTGCGGACCAGCATCATCCCCAACCGCGATCAAGACGCCCCATGTCGGCGTACCAGACACAAAACCACGTGTTCCATCAATTGGGTCCAGAACCCAAGTCAGGCCACTGGTGCCTGATTTTGCTCCATACTCCTCTCCAAAGATTGCATCGTCAGGACGCATTTGGGCCAAAAGATCGCACATCGCTTGTTCTGCGGCTTTATCAGCGACAGTGACCGGATCAAATCCAGTCGTCAGTTTATTTTCAGCCGATAGTCCAGCAGTTCGAAAGTATGGGAGAATGACAGCGCGTGCCACATCAGCCAAAGCATTGGCGACTGATACAAGTTCGTCGTGTACTTCATGTCTATATGTCATAAAAAAGGGGTGCCATTTTGCCCCCCAAATTGCAATCGTTCTCAGCAGGCTTATTCGACAAGCCTGCGGTAAATCAGTTTTTAAATTGCCCGTATTAAGCTGCGCCACCCAAAACACAGGCAAGATCAATTACGCAACGCCGTAGGGTTTTAGGGATCGCATCACAACCATTCACTTTTCTAAAACAAGACAATCACGCTTTCACATCAACAAGTCTTATCCTTTTGGCTCAAATCATCAAAATCCGTTAAGTACGGAAATACCATGACACATATTAAACAATGCAGCAGCTATGCCTCTTCTCCACGCTCGGCCACCTCTCTGCGGCACCTTTATAACGTTTGGCGCAGCCGCTGCGCCCTTGCCACAATGGATGATGCGGCTTAAAAAAGACGTCGGACTAACACGCCAAGCCGCGAAACGCGAAGCCGCCCGTCCCTTCTGGGACGCGCCAAATACGTGGCGCATGTAGCACTGGGTTAAATAATCGCTAACATTGAAGCATGTTTCAGGCAGAATTGACTTGAAACATGCGCCCCGCACCCCGATATTTACAACTATACAAAAGGTAGAGATTTTTTCTGCCCCTAACATTTTCCTTTGGAGGTCAAAAATGGCTGACGTGAATACAATCCGCAGCGCGGCAGGTGCAAATGCTACCAGCATCGACGCGGGTCTGCGCGCCCACATGAATAAAGTTTACGGTCAAATGTCTATCGGCATGTTGATCACTGCATTGGCAGCTTGGGCCATCGCCGGCTTGGCGGTCACGT
>JABGTH010000066.1 GCA_018647275.1 Paracoccaceae bacterium | reverse complement strand
GATTGTGTGAATGCCAACTTCGGTCAGTGCAGGCATTCGGGCAAAGGCCCCTTCCAACACGTCCGTCACGCGGTCCAAATCATCAGGGCAAAGGGCGTTGACGAAATGTGGGTCTATCCCGTCCATGCCCCATGTTTTGCAATCCTGCTCATAGAACCCAACCAACAAACCGTTCTTGTCCTGACGGCAATAGTAGTCGCTAATCGGGCAACGCAGCAGTGGCATACGATGACCTGCCTCAGCAATTGCTGGGATGTCTTCGGTCACAAAATACTGGTGTTCCATCGACATGACGGGGTGGTGCACACCCATCATCGCGCCAACCTCATTCACGCGGTAGCCACAGGCGTTCACCACGATTTCGCAGTCGATGTCTCCATGTTCCGTATGAACCGTCCAGCTGTCGTCTTTGTGTTGGGTCAACCTCGTCACTGGTGTGTTGCGGTACACTTCAGCCCCCGCTTTGCGGGCGCGGCGCGCAAGTGCCTGGCACAATTGTGCGGGATCGATATCACCATCATTGCCGTCCCAGAGGCCACCGATTAAATTATCAGTCGAGATCAATGGATGGCGGCGGGCACATTCCGCGGCATCGATCACTTCAAACTCAACGTCCATGCCGCGAGCCATCGAGGCAAAGTGGCGGTAACCCTCCATCTGCTCCTCAGTGTTGGCAAGACGGATGCCTCCGTCCCCATGATTGTAGTTCACCGGATATTCGAGATCAGCAGCCAGATCTTTATAGAGGTTGATCGAGTGTGTCTTAAGCCCAACCATCGTTTGGTTCATGCCAAAATTCGTTACCTGCGCCGCAGAGTGCCATGTGGTGCCTGACGTCAGTTCATTGCGCTCAACCAATACAACATCTGTCATGCCCTCTTGGGTCAAATGATACAGGGTTGAGCAGCCAGCAATACCACCACCAATAACCACAACACGTGTCTGCGTTTTCATCTTTGAATTCCTTCAATTCGTTTGTCCCGACTGATCTGAAAACCCAACCTTTCGTCAATCGCAAATTTTTTATTCTCAATTCATCAAAACCAATATTTCGAGTAGGTTAATCTATAAGAAAGTCATTGCTTCATCAATTCAGCCTCTTCCTAGTCTGTACTGAAGCACTTCGCACGTATGAGCCCAAGGGATACTATGTCAAAAATACTGCCAAAACCCCGACGCTCAGGACGCCAAAACCGCTTGGCTCAGCGCGCGGCTCCACCAAAGGTCAATCCAGCAACTGCCGGACAAATTGGTGGGCAATATCGCCCCTTAAGTGAAGCTGATTTGAAGGGCATTTATCAAACAGCCCTACGCCTCTTAAGTGATCTAGGAATGGGTGAAGTTCCCGATAGACTGCATGACGATTTGGTTGCGGCGGGGGCGATCGCGACGGACAACGGGCGCGTCAGTTTCCCAAACGCACTGGTTGAAGATGCGATTGCGATGTCCGTTAAAACCTTTGTGCTGCACGGCCGTGACCCTGATCGTTCCATCGAAGTGGGTGGCGATAAAGTCTACTTTGGAACTGGTGGTGCCGCAGTAAACACGTTGGATATGGGAACTGGCCTATACCGCCCATCAACGCTCAACGACCTGCACGACTTTACCCGCCTTCAAGACACCCTCGACAACGTCGCATGGTTCACTCGTTGCTGTATCGCAACCGACTTACCTGACAATTTCGACCTTGATGTGAACACCGCCTACGCTCTTTTGCGCAATACGACGAAACCAGTTGCCACTGCATTCACTATCGCAGAACACGTGGATCCCATCGTCAAAATGCTGGATATCGCGGCGGGTGGTGAGGGTGAATTTGCCAAACGCCCTTTCCTAAAAACCCATATCAGCCCAGTTATATCTCCAATGCGCTTTGGCGAAGACGCCGTCGAAGTGGTCTATGAATGCATCAAAAATAACATTCCAATGTCGTGCATCACCGCAGCCCAAGCGGGGGCGACAGCCCCTGCAACAATGGCAGGTTTCCTTGCCCAATCGTTAGCCGAAACACTGGCCAGCCTTGTGATGGTCAATGTGATTTCCCCAGGTTTCCCGATGGTGTTTTCCAACTGGCCCTTGGTCATCGATCTACGCAGCGGAGCGTTTGCAGGTGGTGGGGGCGAAACGACATTACTTAATGCCGCCTCGGCCCAGCTTTCAAATTGGCTTGGTCTGCCATCAGGTGTGGCGTGCTCCATGACGGATGCCAAAGCAATCGATGCGCAATACGGCGTTGAAAAAGGGATGACCAGTTTGGCCGCTGCCCTTGCTGGCGGGAACCTAATCTACGAAAGTTCCGGCATGACGGCTGCGCTGCTGGGGGCCAGTTTTGAGGCGTTCATTTTGGACGATGAAATGCACGCCATGACATACCGCACCTTGCGCGGCGTTGAAGTGTCTGAGGAAAACCTGGGCTTTGATGCCATATGCGCCGCCATCCTTGGAGACGGTCACTTCCTTGGTGCGGATCATACCTACAAAGCGATGGAACGCGATTATCACTACCCCAAGCTCGCAGACCGCGAACAACCTCGCACATGGGCAGAAAACGGTGCGTTGGATGCATGGGACCGCGCCAAAACAAAAGCCCAAGAGGTATTGGATCGCCATCACCCTGAGTACCTTAATGCAAATCAAGATGCTCAAATTAGAGCTGCATTTAAGATTGTCGACCAGTCGTAATCGTCCAATTACGTCATTGCGAATTGATAATGCCTAAACAACTTTGTAGCACTTATTCAACGCAGCACGCGGGCGGATGCCCCAGCCCAAAGGACAAACCCATGACCGATTTCAACAAAACCCGCGCAATGTTCCACATTCCCGAAGGAATGACATACCTCAATGGCAACTCATTGGGGCCAATGCCGCGCGGCTGTGAGGCCTCAATCGTGAATTTCCTAAATGACGAATGGAAGACGGAGCTGATCAAAGGGTGGAACACCAAGGGGTGGTTTATACAGACCAACACCATCGGCGACCGCGTGGGCAAATTGATTGGCGCGCCAGAGGGGACAACCGTTTTGGGCGATACATTGTCGATCAAAGTATTTCAGGCGGTTGCAGCGGGTCTTGCGCTAGTTCCGGATCGTCGTGTGATCCTGTCCGACAACGGAAACTTCCCCACCGACCTGTATATGGTCGAAGGGCTGATGAAGCTAAAGAATGATGGCTACGACTTGCGCACGCCTGATCCATTGGACGTTATGGCGCAGATCGATGAAACAGTCGCCGTAGTCATGTTAACCGAGGTGGATTACCGCACTGGTTACAAACACGACATGGCACAGATTATCGCCAAGGCACATTCTGTCGGCGCGATAGTTGTTTGGGATTTGGCACACTCAGCAGGTGCCGTGCCTGTCGATGTTATTGCTGCAGATGCTGATTTCGCGATTGGTTGTACCTATAAATTCCTCAACGGTGGCCCTGGTGCGCCTGCGTTCATCTATGTGGCTGAACGCCTTCACAACAATGTTGAGCCAGCCTTAGCAGGATGGCACGGCCACGCCGCCCCATTCGCATTTGATCTGTCATACCGCCCGGCAGAAAATATCGAACGCTTGCGTATTGGCACACCGTCTATTGCAGCCTTCAGCCTGCTGTCTGCAGCCCTCGATGTGTGGGACTACGCAGACGTGAATGATGTACGCGCGCGCTCAATCGAATTGTCAGAGCTGTTCATCGCAGAGGTCGAAAAGCGTTGCCAAGGCGTGGCCCTTGCCAGCCCACGCAATGCGGATCAGCGCGGCAGCCACGTGTCATTTGAATTCGAACATGGGTTTGCATGCATGCAGGCATTGATCGCAGAAAAGGTAATCGGAGACTTCCGCGCGCCCAACATCATGCGCTTTGGCATTGCGCCACTGTTCAATGACGAAAACGATATCCTGCGTGCTGTTTCAAAACTTGAAGACATCTTAAACAACGAAACGTGGAAAGAAGAGCGCTTTCAGCAGCGTGGTTTGGTCACCTAAGCGACCAAAAACTAAAGACCTAGCAGCGCGCGTGCTTCAAGTGGTGTTGCCACAGGGCGTTCATAGCGCGCACAAACGTCTGCAGCACGCGCGATCAATGCCGCATTCGACGGCGCAAGCTTTTTACGATCTAGACGTACGTTATCTTCCAAGCCAGCGCGCGTATGGCCACCCGCCGCAATTGCCCACTCATTCACAACGATCTGGTTTGGCCCGATCCCCGCAGCGCACCAAGGTGCATTCGGGGCGCGGTCTGCCATCATCTTTACGTAAAAATCAAAGACC
Source organism: Paracoccaceae bacterium (assembly GCA_018647275.1). Classification (GTDB taxonomy): domain Bacteria; phylum Pseudomonadota; class Alphaproteobacteria; order Rhodobacterales; family Rhodobacteraceae; genus Ascidiaceihabitans. The sequence continues at coordinate 7,899 of JABGTH010000066.1, read as the reverse complement.
GTTTTATCCGCAGGCATCGCGTTTTTCACCCCCATAACGAATTGAATGTATAAACGGTTATGGATCAAACCTGCCTGCTCCATCTCAATCGCTTTTAAGATGTGGCTCAGATCAAACGCTTCGATCTCAGGCATAACTTCATATTTCACCATTTCAGCTGCCAACCACGACACCAGCTGAGGTGGGTTTTCATAAACCCGTGTTGGGAAGTTGTTTGAGCCAACCGACAAGGATGCCATGTCTGGGCGCAAAGACAACATGCCCCCACGCTCGTGCCCTGCACCAGAACGGCCACCTGTCGAGAACTGGATAATGACGTCCGGACAATGTTTCTTTAACCCTTCCTGCAGCTCTGCAAATTTATTAGGGTCGCTGCTGGGCGTTTCGTCAACGTTACGTACGTGGGCATGGATGATGCTGGCCCCTGCTTCAACAGCGGCATGACTGCTTTCTATCTGTTCAGAAATGCTGATTGGAACAGCAGGGTTAGCTGCCTTCGTTGGCACCGATCCTGTGATTGCACAGCATAGGATGCAGGGTTTTCCAGCAACTTCAAACATCAAAGAACACCGTTTCTTTTTCACCTTGAAGGTGGATATCCAACTGATATCCGTTTGAACCTTTTTGCGCGATCAACGTCGTACGACGTGTCGGCTCAATCATAGACAATATTGGATCATCTTCAGCCACGTTGTCTGAGAAGTAAGCTCGCGTATGCAGCCCTACATTGATCCCACGCGCAACAATCCACAATGCAAGATGCGGCGACTGCAAAGTACCATTTTGATCAATGACGGCACCGGGCATGACGGTCTCGATCACAAACTCACCTGTTTCAGCGTGAGATGGCGCACGGCCAAACCCTTTGCCGTTTGTGTAGAACGTGCCCGCGCCGTCAGGTTGCCAAATCTCAACCAAACCATCCAGAACAGGATCACCCATCCCATCGATAATGCGACCTCGAATAGTGATAGGGTCGCCCGTCAAATCGGCCCGCAAACTTGTGCCCAGTTGGCTGTGGTAGCCGCGTTCAAGTCCTGCAAATTCAGGGACACAACCTATGTGCACGTATGGACCCGCAGTTTGGGACGCGCTTTCTGGTAGCTTCGCCATTATGTGCCCTCCATCTGGTTTTCAAACAAAGTCGCACCACGTCCACGCAACACGATATCAAAGCGGAAGGCCCGAATATCCATCGGCATCGTGGCCTCCATGTCTAACCGCGCCGTCAAACGATCAATCGCCGCAGCATCAGGGATCGATTGGGCAATCGGGCAAAGCGCAATGTGGGGATCGCCCTCAAAATACATTTGTGTGATCAAGCGTTGCGAAAAAGCCATGCCAAAGACAGAAAAGTGGATATGCGCGGGACGCCAATCATTGCCACCATTGGGCCAAGGATAGGCACCAGGCTGAACCGTGCGGAACGAGTAGCTGCCATCTTCACCGGTGATCACACGACCACAACCACCAAAGTTCGGATCAAGTGGCGCAAGATAGGCATCCTTCTTGTGGCGATAACGTCCACCTGCATTCGCTTGCCACACTTCGATCAAGGCGTTTGGAACAGGCCGACCATCGCCATCACGTAACACACCGTGTACCACAATGCGTGGGCCAATTGCTGACCCGCCATCAACCGCGTGGTTGATCAAAAGATCATGATCGTTTGGCCCCAAAACATCATGCCCGAATGTTGGACCCGTCGCCTCAGTCATCGTTGTCGCGAAACCAATCGGTTTGTGGATTGGGCCACGGCTTCGGCTGGAGCGGTAATCAGGCGCAATGCGCGGTGGATGCAGCGAGAAGTCGCGTGGGATTATATCGGTAAGTTTGCTCATTTCGCAGTTCCTGCTTTAGGCACTGGTATCTCAACTGGACCGCCCTGTTCTGCCCACGTTGAAAAACCTTCTTTCAAATGCGCCGCTTCAAACCCCATATCTTGGAGGGTTGCTGTTGCAATCGCAGAGCGCCAGCCAGATGCGCAATGGAAGACAAAGGTTTTATCTTCACCAAAGATCGGTTTGAAATAGGGGCTATCGGGATCCACCCAAAACTCGATCATGCCGCGCGGGGCGTGAAAGCTGCCTGGAATGTGGCCACGTTGGCGCTCACGAATATCACGGATATCCACGACAATCACTGACGGGTCATCCAACATTGCAATTAAGTCAGGTGTCTCAATTTCTTTGATGCGTGCGCGCGCAAAAGCAACCATATCAGCCGATGAGATCTTTAACTTAGGCATTCATTGGTCTTTCAAAGATTGTATCTTTTTAACGATGGCATGCTGCCAATCAAACGGCAAGTTTCTAACTCGCAGCTTGCAATATTCCCTCAACATCCAAAAAAGTCTCAACGTGATCGGCTAAGTCGTCCAACGCCTGCTCAACGCCTGAACGATAACTGCCCGACGCAGTTACACCCAAACTATTTAGAAATGTGCCGCGCCACGCATCATTGCTAAACATCCCATGCAGGTAGCTGCCCATGACGCGCCCATCACTGGATTGTGCACCCTCGGGTTGACCGTCAACATGCGCAAAAGGACGCGCGCTATCAGGCCCCTCAGTTCGCCCGATGTGGATCTCGTACCCCTCAAACGGCAACTCTGTGTCAGCGTGCACGGCATGAACCGAAGTTAAACGTTTGTCACCCGTCATCTGCGTGACAACATCCAACAAACCAAGGCCAGCGCTATCCCCTGCTGTCCCTTCGATCCCGTCCGGGTCACTGATCATTTGGCCCAGCATTTGGTAACCACCGCAAATACCCAACACATGACCACCGCGCCGATGGTGGGCGGCCAAATCCACATCCCAGCCCTGCGCGCGAAGGTAGGCAAGATCGCCGCGTGTCGATTTACTGCCCGGTACAATAACCAGATCAGCGTCGGTAGGAATGACCTCGCCAGCCTTCAACATCACAAGTGAAACATTTGGTTCTTGGGCCAATGGGTCCATATCATCAAAGTTCGCAATACGTGACAGGGTCAAACAAACCACTTTGAATGTGCCGTCCTGCGGACCTGATGAAATATCAAGTGCATCTTCGGCAGGTAGACGCCACGCATCCTTGAACCACGGCACAACTCCAAAACCACGCCAACCCGTGTGATCGCTAATCATTTCGTATCCGTCATCAAACAGGCTGGGGTCACCGCGAAACTTATTGATCATGAAACCAACAACACGGCCATTGTCTTCAGAATCCATTACCGCTTGTGTGCCGACAACTTGGGCGATTACGCCCCCTCGATCGATGTCTCCACACAAGATCACAGGTACATTCGCCGCTTCAGCAAAACCCATATTGGCGATATCACCTACCCGTAGGTTGATTTCGGCAGGACTGCCCGCGCCTTCGACAATGACCAGATCATATTGAGATTTGAGGCGCTCAAAACTCTCTAAGACCGAGACCATAAGTGTTGGTTTTAACTTCGCATATTCACGCGCTTTGACAGTCGTAATGCGGCGACCCTGAACGACGACTTGGGAGCCAACCTCGGACTCTGGCTTTAATAAAACGGGGTTCATATCTGTTTGTGGACAAATCCCACAAGCCAAAGCCTGCAAGGCCTGTGCGCGTCCAATTTCGCCCCCATCCATAGTCACAGCGGCGTTGTTCGACATGTTCTGCGGTTTGAACGGCGCAACGGATAAACCACGTCTTTTCGCAGCACGACACATGCCCGCTACAAGCATCGATTTCCCAACATTTGAGCCAGTACCTTGGATCATTATTGACTTCATTTTATTCCCGTTCGTTAGTCATCAGGTCAGCCCTCACCCTTGTATCAGGTTAACGCTCACCCATTTCAACCTGTTTTAGAAAAACAGGTTTTCAGGTAAAAAATGCATTAATGTACACGTAAACAAACAAAAATATGTTACCTTACTTCTTAATTGCTTAAGCAGGAGTGGAGAATGAACATACCCAACTTTTTCACCAAAGTAGTCACTGCAGCTTTGCTAATATCAGCAGCGATTTGCGCTGCACCCTTTTTCATTACTGCATTTTCTTCTGTCAGCGCCATATCTGGTTACGGTCACCACTTCCAAGATCCGACCTGTCTGGTCATCGCTGGCGGCATTGCTTTCGCTACCTCACTCTTAACTTCCTTCGCCTAAAGCCCGAACTGACAGCATTTGAAAAACATTGACTTCCTGAATTTCGAGACCGTGTATTGGGTCCTGATTGCTTCGTTCAGCTCAGCACGCTTCTCGTAACTCAACGCACACCGCTGCGCACATCTTCGTCAGTCTATTTAAACATCGCTGTCGGTCTTCACACCGACACTCTGGGTGACAGAAAGCTCATGATACTCTTGAAATTAAAGCGTAAGCAGGAACGCAAATCGCGACTTGATCTCATCAGTTTTGGCCCACTCCGGCACGTCAACCCAGCGCTGGCCAACGGTGACGCGGGAGCCATTCATATTACTTAACGTGCGTACAAACATTGGCATCGAAGAGTCGTTGGTGAACCCAAGGCGTTCAGGGGCCCTAATGTGGTCAATTCCGAAAACATTCTTTTGATCGGTTGAGCCAATCATCCTCAGACCCAAATTTATAAATCGATAGCTATGTTTCCACAGCGCTGTCGAGTTTTGCCGAAGGCATAACGCGTACCCGTTTGGAAAGGTCACGAAGTGGGGAAGCTGTACAAAAGCCAGTGTACTGAGCTGTGTCTTGAGACGCGCAACAAAATCACATGGCAGCCCATCGTCGTCATCCCAAACCACTTGTGCCACGGGGGACTCTCCAGCAAGTTCAGACAACATCACTCGCAAGTGTTTGCTTGCCAGACCGACTCGGGGGTATTTGACGGCAAAGTTTTCGCGCCCTAAATGAGTATCACACAACGTTCTCAGTTTCTATTTTGCCCAATCAGGCATTAGGCAACTGGAAAGAACGAAGTAGTGAAAATCTTTGTCGGTTTGGAAAACAAGGCTAGGCAATGTAATATTCTCAAACAGCCAAAACCGTTACTCCAATCGGCCTTGTTCGAATAGCATCTCAGGGTCCGCAAAAAATTCACTTTTCCAACCAGAGCGGCCAAAAAACGAAAAACGCATGCAAATAAGAATTTTGGGCAAATCAGCCAAGGGTACTCGTCCGTTTGGTCCTCAGAGACTATTATCACAAACTTAATCTAAGAAAACGTCCCCCAAACCTTGCCAATCGTTCATTACGCAGCGTGACTGATAAACATCATATCTTTCGCAGATGCTTCGCAGGATCAACTCAGAACTCGACACCCTTTTGTGCCTTGATCCCATCACGGAAAGGATGCTTCACGTTGCCCATTTCCGTGACCATATCCGCGGCTTCGATCAGCTCTTCTTTCGCGTTTCGTCCCGTTAAAACGACGTGGGTCATGAATGGCTTTTCGGACTGCAAGAATTCAACGACTTCATCGATGTCCAAATAGTCGTTGCGTAGCGCGATATTGATCTCATCCAGCAGCACGAAATCAATCTTTGGGTCCAGAATCACTTCCTTGGCCTTTTCCCATCCCGCACGCGCCGCTGCGATGTCACGTTCGCGGTCTTGGGTTTCCCATGTGAAGCCTTCACCAGAGACAATAAATTTGCACTCATCCGCAAAGCGTTCCGTTAGGAATGTGCGCTCACCGGTCGCCCAGTTTCCCTTGATGAATTGCACAACAGCACAAGGCATTTCATGAGCGATGCAACGCATTATCATACCGAAACCACTGGATGATTTGCCTTTGCCTGGCCCGGTGTGGACAACGATCAGGCCCTTCTCTTCAGTCTTGGTCTCCATCATGCGATCACGGGCCGCTTTGATCTTTTTCATTTTCTCGGTGTGGCGTGTGTTTTCGTCGTTCATGTGAGGCTCCGCAAATGCTTGACAATATATGGGGACGGGCGCAAACCGATCCTTGCTGGTGCCTGTGTTAAATCAGGTGAAAAGGGAATGCGATACGGGAAATATTTTCCCCGAAACGCAGCCGCCCCCGCGACCGTGACCGGAGAGGTTGCCCAACACCACTGATCGCAAGGTCGGGAAGGTCGGGCATACCGCGAGAGAAATCTCAGATCCGCAAGCCGGGAGACCTGCCAGCATCGACGTTATGTGAACCGGACGGGGTGTTCCGGGCATGCGGGTCCCCATGCGCGGGGTTTCGGATGGCCCTACTCTTTCCCTCTAAATTTGAGGCAAAAAGAATGACTGACACAAGTATTTTAGAACCTGTTGAATTGCTGGTCTGTACGACTTGCAAGATGGGCCAAGCCATTGAAGATGACGCTTTGCGCCCTGGTAATTTGCTACACAAAGCCATGTTGGAACAAGATTTGCCGGAACACGTGACCGTGCGTGCCGTTGAATGTTTCACAAACTGCCAAGGCGGCTGCAACATCATGATGCGTGGCGGAAACCGCTATGCTTATGTTTATGGTAACCTGGACCCAGAGACGCAGGTAGAAACCATCACAGATGGCGTTACACGCTACTACAATGCCGCTGACGGGTTTGTGCCTTGGCGCGAACGCCCTGAACATTTCCGCAAGAACTGCGTTGCCCGAATCCCACCACTTAATTTGCCACAGGATGCTGCCAAATGAGCGATCTCGCCAAACTTCCCGTTACCGTAATCACTGGTTTCTTGGGTGCGGGTAAAACCACCCTCATCCGTCACCTTATTCAAAACCCACAGGGCAAACGGTTGGCCGTGGTCGTCAACGAATTCGGCGATGTCGGTGTCGACGGTGAAATCCTGAAATCCTGCGCGATTCCTGATTGCCCAGCAGAAAACATCATGGAACTTTCCAACGGTTGCATTTGCTGCACTGTGGCTGACGATTTCATTCCGACGATTGAAGCGTTGATGGCGCTAGAGCCACGCCCCGATCACATCCTGATCGAGACGTCAGGCTTGGCCCTGCCAAAGCCATTGTTGAAAGCCTTCGATTGGCCTGACATCCGCTCAAAAATTACTGTAGATGGTGTGATCGCTTTGGCCGATGCCGAAGCAGTTGCAGATGGCCGCTTCGCGCCAAACGTTGAAGCGGTTGACGCCCAGCGCGAGGCGGACGATTCACTGGATCACGAGACCCCGTTGTCCGAAGTGTTCGAGGATCAAATCAGCTGCGCTGACATCATTCTGTTGACCAAGACTGATCTTGCTGGTGCCGATGGAATCGCAAAAGCCCGTGCTGTCATCGAAGCTGAATCGCCACGTCCAATTCCAATCGTTGAAATCTCAGAGGGCGTTGTTGATCCCCGCGTGATCCTTGGCCTAGCGGCAGCTGCCGAAGACGACATGGACGCGCGCCCATCACACCATGATGGACATGATGATCACGAACACGATGATTTTGAATCGATCGTGGTCGACATCCCTGAAATCGCAGATCCAGTAGATTTGGTCGAACGCATTGAAGCCATGGCCAAGGATCAGAACATTCTACGCGTCAAAGGATATGCCGCCGTCAAAGGAAAACCCATGCGCCTTTTGGTGCAGGCTGTTGGCACACGTGTGCGTCAGCAATACGACCAACCATGGGGCGCAACAGAGCGCCGCGGCCGTTTGGTTGTAATTGCTGAACATGACCACGTGAACCCTGACGCAATTCGCGCAGCGCTTGTCGACTAAGCTGACATGCACGTCGTCTTTCGCGAAAGCCACGGGTTAGAGGAATCGGAAACCCCATTTGATCTGCAGCAATCGCCTGCGGATCTTGTGGTATTGTCCTTCTCCGACAGTGACCTTGGTGCCTTCGCGGCAGGCTGGCATCGTGGGGATGGTAAACTGCCAAACCTACGCCTTGCCAATTTGACAGCTCTAAAACATCCGCTGTCCGTTGATACCTATGTTGAACAAACCCTTGAGGGTGCAAAAGGTATCCTGATCCGTTTGATCGGCGGG
>JABGTH010000008.1 GCA_018647275.1 Paracoccaceae bacterium | reverse complement strand
CATTGCCATAGGTACGCTGCAGCTCGCCCAAATAGTTGGCGGATCGTTCAATCGCTTGGGCGGGATTATAGCTGTCAGGCAGGTCACGTAATTTGGCAGTTTGTGGCATGAATTGCGCAATTCCTTGTGCCCCTGCGTGGCTCAGTGCGTTTGGATCAAATCGGCTTTCTTGCCACAGCAAACGCGCGAAAAACCCCAAATCAATGCCGTTATTGTAACTGACATTCTCGATTTGCTGGTACAAGTCATAGGTGAAATGATTGGGGCAAATACAACCAACCTGCCCTGATTGGGACAAGCTGCACATGGTTTCTGGGGCATTGGCCAGCAAAACACCGGGGATCACCGCACAAAATCCTGCAATAACGCTTGCATCCAGAGTTCGTTTCATCTGATCTCTTTTCTTAACGCTCTCGCCGTATTAGGTGATGTGAAACAATTATCGGAAGTAAAATGGCGTTTTTCAGTAAACTCAAAGACCGTTTATTTAAATCATCTGCAAAGATTGATGAAGGGCTAGAGGCGATCGTTCAAGATAACAGCGCTGAAGAAGCTGTTATTGTCGAAACGCCTGCACCTCCTCAAGACGTGGTTGAGCCTGAAATTGAGGTCGTGGTTGAGCCCACTGTCGAAGTTGTTCCAGAACCTGAGATCGAAGAGCCCGCACCAGAACCCGTTGTTGAAACGCCACCAGTTGCGCCAGCAGAAGCGGCACCTGCCCCAGTACCAACGCCTGCACCCGAACCTGCAGCCACAGCCAAAAAATCAGGTATATTGGGTCGCATATTTGGCTCAGGCGAAACCAAAGAGATTGTCCGCCGCGTGCTGGACGACGAGATGCTAGAGCAGCTAGAAGAGTTGCTGATTTCTACGGATATGGGCGTTGATACGGCCCTGCGTGTCACAGCCAACATGGCCGAAGGCCGCATGGGAAAAAAGCTGTCAGTGGACGAGATAAAATCGCTTCTTGCCGCGGAAATCACCCGCATCATGGAACCCGTCGCCCGTCCATTGCCGATCTATCCAAAGACGCCACAGGTGGTTTTGGTCGTTGGTGTGAACGGATCAGGCAAAACCACAACAATCGGCAAACTGGCCAGCCAATTCCGCGCAGCTGGTAAAAACGTAGTTATCGCTGCTGGTGATACATTTCGCGCCGCCGCAGTCGAACAATTACAGGTGTGGGGCGAACGCGCAGGTGTTCCCGTTCTAACGGCACCCGAAGGGTCCGATCCTGCCAGCCTTGCGTATGATGCGATGACCAAAGCGCATGAAGACGGCGCAGACCTATTGTTGATCGATACCGCAGGACGCCTTCAAAACCGCGGCGACCTCATGGAAGAGCTGGAAAAAATCGTGCGTGTTATTCGCAAGAAAGACGAAACAGCACCGCACAACACGTTGTTGGTTCTGGATGCCACCACAGGGCAAAACGCTGTGAACCAAGTTAAGGTATTCCAAGAAGTGTCTGATGTTTCTGGCTTGATCATGACCAAACTGGATGGCACAGCCAAAGGCGGCGTGCTTGTTTCACTCGCTGATAAGTTCGGCCTGCCCATCCACGCGATTGGCGTGGGCGAACAAATCGATGACCTTTCCCCATTCGATCCAGAAGAGTTCGCCGCTGCCCTCACAGGTGCGCACATCGAATGACCGAATGGTTGATCAGCATTGAGGGCACGCAAACGGGCCATCAAGTTGCTCTTTACCTCGCGATCCTTGCTGCATTCCTGCACGCCGTTTTTGGTGCGCTGCAAAAAGGACGGCACGACCCGTGGCTCACACGTGGCGCTATCGATTTCAGCTATGGCATCATGGCCGCGCCCTTTGCCTTGTTTGTGGTGCCTTGGCCCGAACCCCACATGTGGCCGATCTTTGCTATCGTTTGGGTCATCCATGTCATCTACAAACTGTTGCAGGCTTGGGCCTACACCAAAGGGGCTTACACAGTGGTTTACCCCGTTGTGCGTGGCACAGGCCCATTGCTCGCAGTCATCGGCGCATATTTTGTCTTTTCCGAAAGCTTCACACTTATACAATGGTTGGGTGTTGCCACCTTGATGGCAGGTATTTTCGGGCTCGCCATCTACAACCTGAAATACCTTAGTTCAGAGCGTGACACCCTGCACGCCGCCCTTGGGCTTGCAGTTCTGACAGGGTTGTTCGTGGCACTTTACACCACCTATGACGCCTACGGCATTCGCGCGACGGCCAATCCCTTCACATTTTTGGCATGGTTCTTCATGATTGATGGGATCACAATGCCGCCAATTGCCATCCGTCGTTGGCTCAAAATGGAAAACCCTCCTGCCCTTCCCGCGTTGATGATGCGTGGATTTGCGGGCGGACTCATCGCATTCCTTAGCTTTGGGTCAATCATGATGGCCACACGCTTGGACAAAGTTGGCGAGGCGGCCGTCCTTCGCGAGACATCCACCGTCTTTGCCGCATTGATTGGTTGGCTGGTGCTAAAGGAAACAGTTGGCCCACGCCGCATTGCACTGATGGCGCTGATCGCGTTAGGTGCCGTAATAGTTGAAATGGGCGGCTGATACCGCAACAGGAGCAGACATGAGCACAGAAACATCTGGAAAAGAAATCAATCCGTTCGTTAAGCTATTGCTCGAAATGGGCCCCATTGTTCTATTTTTCGTCGCCTACATGCGCATGAAGGAAAACGTCTACACAATCTCTGGCACAGAATACGACGGTTTTATCCTTGTGACAGCTGGTTTTGTTCTTTTATTGATTGCGACAACTGGCCTGCTTTGGTTCCTGACGGGGAAACTATCCAGAATGCAGATCGCAACGCTTGTGATGGTTGTCCTATTTGGAGGCATGACTGTTTGGCTGAATGATGATCGTTTCATCAAGATGAAGCCAACGATGATCTATCTCCTCTTTGGCGGGACATTGGGATTTGGATTGCTGCGCGGCAGCTCATACCTTCAATACGTCATGGAAGGCATGATGCCCCTCCAAGACGCAGGTTGGATGATCCTGACCAAACGCTTGATGATCTTCTTCTTCGGCCTCGCCATCTTGAACGAATTGATCTGGCGTACATCCAGCACAGAAACGTGGGTCTACTTCAAAACCTTCGGCCTGACGCTGGCAATGTTTGGGTTTTTCATGACCCAAAGCAAGTTGCTCCAGACCTACAGCACCGATGAAGACAGCATCGACAAAAGCTAACATTGCTGCGATGGTCCCCTGCTAAACTTGACCTTCGCCCCGCTGGGGCGTAAATCCATACTGTGGCGATTTGTTACCGGATTGCGGGCCACGTTAAACAAGTACCGCTAAAAGGTCAGGATGAAGCCTCCCTTCGCTTGACCATGCGTTCGGGGGTTTTTTTGTGGCCAACCCATTTTCAGGCCCATGGAGAAGACTATGACTGATGAATGGAACCCACGGACCAAAGCCGTACATGCCGGCACCCGCCGCAGCCAATACGGCGAAGTGTCAGAGGCGATCTTCTTAACCCAAGGGTTTGTGTACGACACCGCTGAAGACGCCGCCGCGCGCTTTGAAGAAGCCGGCCCAGACGAATTTATCTACGCACGTTACGGCAACCCGACAGTTAAAATGTTTGAAGACCGCGTTGCCGCCCTTGAAGGTGCCGAAGACAGCTTTGCCACTGCATCTGGAATGGCTGCGGTTTCTGGTGCCCTGATGTCTATGCTCAAGGCAGGCGACAAAGTTGTGTCCTCACGCGCCCTATTTGGGTCATGTCTTTATGTGCTCGAAAATATTTTGACACGCTATGGCGTTGACGTAACTTTTGTTGACGGCACCAATCTGGATGAATGGAAAAAGGCGATCACATCTGAAACCGATGTCGTGTTTTTTGAATCCATGTCCAACCCAACCCTCGAAGTGATCGACATTAAATCAGTGTCTGAGGTTGCCCACGCCAATGGCGCATTGGTTGTTGTCGATAATGTCTTCGCTACTCCAGTTTATTCAAACGCCTTTGCCCAAGGTGCCGATGTTGTTGTGTATTCCACAACAAAACACATAGACGGCCAAGGCCGCGCATTGGGCGGCATCGTCTTGGGCAGCCGCGACTACATCCGCGGTACGCTTGAACCTTACATGAAACACACAGGCGGCTCTATGTCGCCGTTCACCGCTTGGCTTCACCTCAAAGGTTTAGAGACAATGGACCTGCGCGTTCGTGCACAAACGACAACCGCACACGCATTGGCAACACGTCTTCAAGGGCACCCTGCACTCGAGCGTGTTATCTATCCGGGGCTAAGTGATCACCCGCAATCTGAATTGGTTTCAGAACAGATGGGCAAAGGCGGCACCATGCTGGCCATTGAACTCAAAGGCGGGCGCGAGGCTTCGTTCAAATTCCTAAACGCGGCCAAGATTGCGATCATCTCCAACAACCTAGGTGATGCAAAAACAATCCTGACGCACCCGGCCACGACGACACACCAGCGCTTGCCACAGGATCAAAAGGCCCTGTTGGGAATCACCGATGGCCTTGTCCGAATCTCAATCGGGATTGAGGACGCTGACGATCTGATTGCTGACATCTTGCAAGCTATTGAGGCTGCGCAGTAAGCACGACAATCCAAGTCGCAAAACCGACGCGGGAGGGTCCAAAAACCCTCCTGCACAGGCTCAAATAGGCAATTTTGCGTTTGTCGATTGGCAAACAGACCCACAGCACCCTATGTATTCAGTACAGACGCAAAAAAGGGGGGCTACTTAATGAACATTCATTCGCCCAAGTCACAATCAATACCCGAACACGACGATGCCAAAGCAGCCCTTGATGTGCTGCGCCAATGGGCATCCGCGGCGACCCAATCCGAGATTGACGCCCTTGATCCGTCTGTTGCTGGTCTGATCGACCTGCCCAACCGCAGCAATTCCCCCGAACTAAGCCGCGAATACCCCGCCAATTTCAAAGTTGATGCGGCCTATAAGGCGACGCTTCCTGATTTACAGAATGGACCATCCAGCCTGATCAAAGGCGCAAAGCAGCAGATTCAACACGTTGGCATCTCAAACTTTCGCCTGCCAATCCACTATCAAACACGCAATGGCGATCCGATTGTCTTGCAGACCTCTGTTACGGGATCTGTCAGCCTGGAGGCGGATAAAAAGGGCATCAACATGTCCCGCATCATGCGCTCGTTTTACAAACACTCCGAAGAAGCGTTCAGCTTCAAAGTGATCGAAGCGGCCCTTGAGGATTACAAAACCGATCTAGAAAGCTTTGATGCGCGTATCCAAATGCGTTTTAGCTATCCGATGAAGATTCAAAGCCTGCGCTCTGGTTTGTCTGGCTACCAATACTACGACATCGCGCTTGAGTTGGTGGAAAAAGACGGCGTGCGCCAAAAGATTATGCATCTGGATTATGTCTATTCCTCCACCTGCCCTTGTTCACTTGAGCTGGCCGAACACGCCCGCGAAACACGCGGACAATTGGCGACACCACATTCCCAACGTTCAGTTGCACGTATTTCAGCGGTGATGACACCTGGCACCAGAACAATGTGGTTTGAGGACCTGATAGAGGCGTGTCGCCGCGCGGTTCCAACCGAAACGCAAGTGATGGTGAAACGCGAAGATGAACAAGCCTTTGCAGAGCTGAACGCCGCCAACCCAATCTTTGTTGAAGACGCTGCAAGGCTGTTTTGTGAGCAACTGCTTGCCGACAAACGTATCAGCGATTTCCGCGTGGTTGCCAGCCATCAAGAAAGCCTGCACAGCCATGACGCGGTATCAATCCTGACCCAAGGGGATACATTCGCAAACGCCAGCGTTGACCCACGTTTGTTCGATACATTGTTCCACGTTGGCTAAGACCGCTGATTAAAACAGTGAGCCTTGATCTGTTGGTTTCGGCGCAGCCTTGCGGGCTGGCACCGCCTTGCCCCCCACAACGATACGACCATCTGCGAATTGGATCTCCAACTCCTGCGCTTTGCCCGCTGCCTTCTTCGTTGTGACAACATCGCCATCACCGCGCACCACAGCGTAACCGCGCGACAATGTCGCCTCATACCCCAGTGTCAGGCGCAGGCGATCCATCGCCTCAATTTTGTTGCGGGCCGCGTTCACGCGTTGCTGCCCTGCATCGGCCACCCGCTGGGCCATGGCAGATACAGCTTGGCGGCGCTGATCAATGGACACACAGCGCTCCAATGCAGGCCCCATGCGCGCTGACAGCGCATCCAGACGGCGGCGTTCGTTTCCAATCATGCGCTGCATTGCAGCCGGACGCAGTCCGCCTGCCGCTTCAGACAGCCGCACTTTGCGCCGTTGCACACCGCTCATCAAAGCAGGGCCAAGACGGGCACCGGTCGTATCCAAACGCTGGCGCGGACCATCTAGCAGCGTTTCCAATCTCGGCAGTGCCCGTGACAGGTCACGCAACCTTTGGGAACGACGCTGCAATCCACCGCTGAGCGAGGTGGTCATACGCGCGCTTTGCTGATCCAACCACGCCATCAACTCAATCCGCACAGGCACAGCCAGTTCAGCAGCCGCTGTCGGGGTTGGCGCACGCTTGTCCGATACGAAATCGATCAACGTTGTATCGGTTTCATGCCCCACCGCCGAAATCAGCGGGATCTGTGAATCCGCAGCAGCGCGGGCCACAATTTCTTCGTTGAACCCCCATAGGTCTTCAACAGATCCACCACCACGCGCCACGATCAACAAATCAGGCCGTGGCATCGCGCCGCCAATTTTCAGGGCATTGAACCCCTCAATCGCACGCACAACTTCGGGCGCACATTTGGCACCCTGCACAGCGACAGGCCATATCAACACCTTGCGCGGAAAACGATCACGCAAGCGGTGCAAAATATCACGGATCACCGCACCTGACGGCGACGTCACAACGCCGATCACTTCGGGCAGATAGGGCAAAGGGCGCTTGCGCGATTCCTCAAACAGGCCTTCCGCGCTTAACATCGTTTTGCGCTTTTCCAGCAGCGCCATCAACGCGCCCATACCCGCAGGTTTAATATCCTCGATCACAATCTGGTATTTGGATTGCCCACCAAAGGTGGTCACACGACCCGTTGCAACAACTTCCATCCCTTCTTCGGGTTGGGTTTGCAAACGCCCTGCAACGCCTTTCCAGATCACTCCGTTGATGACGGATTTGTCATCTTTAAGGTCCAGATAGATGTGCCCAGAACGCGGACGCGACACGCGCCCCACCTCGCCTTTGATGCGCACATGGCTGAATTCACCCTCGATCACGCGTTTGATCGCACCCGAAAGTTCGGTCACGCTGAATTCAGGAGAATTCACACCATCAACAGGGTCATCCAATAGGTCCATCATAGTCTTCTTTACCTCTAGTCCTGCACAGCTTAGAACGCCCCAACTCTAAGGCCAAGCACATCAGGAGCATCATCATGAATATTCTTATCCTCGGCGGCGGTGGACGCGAACATTCTCTGGCATGGGCTATCAAACAAAACCCTAAATGTGACCGTCTGATCGTGGCGCCTGGTAACGCAGGAATCGCCCAATTAGCTGAATGTGTCGATTTTGACGTAATGAGCGGCACAGCGGTTCTTGAGTTCGTTCAAGAACAAGCCATCGATTTCGTGGTCATCGGACCAGAAGCTCCCTTAGCAGCAGGCGTTGCCGATCAATTGCGCAAAGCTGGCATCTTGGTCTTTGGTCCCTCCAAAGCAGCCGCAGAACTAGAAGCATCCAAGGCCTTCACCAAAGCCATCTGTGACGCTGCATCCGCACCAACAGCAGCCTATGGTCACTTTACCAATGCTGAGGCTGCAAAGGCTTACGTTCAAACCCAAGGCGCGCCAATCGTCGTCAAAGCTGACGGTTTGGCTGCAGGCAAAGGCGTGATTATCGCTGAAACTGTGGATCAGGCCGTTGCTGCGATTGATGACATGTTTGATGGCTCATTCGGGGAAGCCGGCGCTGAAGTGGTGATTGAGGAGTTCATGATGGGCGAAGAAGCCTCCTACTTCATCCTTTGTGACGGCGAAAACGTGCTGCCGATCGGCACCGCCCAAGACCACAAACGGGTTGGCGACGGCGACACAGGGCCAAATACCGGCGGAATGGGTGCCTATTCCCCTGCCCCAGTGCTTACAGGTGCTATTGCACAAAAAGCCATTGATGAAATCATCCGCCCCACGATGGCTGAGATGGTGCGTCGCGGTACACCTTATCAAGGGATCCTTTATGCGGGTCTGATGATCGAAAACGGCCAACCACGTTTGGTAGAATACAACGTGCGCTTTGGTGACCCTGAATGTCAGGTGCTCATGATGCGCTTGGGCGCGCAGGTTCTGGACCTCTTGATCGCTGCCTCAGAGGGCCGCCTGAATGAAGTTAAACCAAACTGGGCAGATGATCACGCGGTAACGGTTGTACTGGCTGCCAAAGGTTATCCCGATGCATACGAAAAAGGCACCGTCATCGGTGGCTTGGACGCATTGCAAAGCGACAGCATGAATATGGTGTTCCACGCAGGCACCGCTGAACGTGACGGAATGATCGTTGCTAACGGCGGGCGCGTTTTGAACGTGACAGCACGTGGTGGCAGCTTGGCCGAGGCACAACAGCGCGCCTATGCAATGGTAGATAAGATCGATTGGGCAGATGGCTTTTGCCGCCGTGACATCGGGTGGCGTGCGCTAGGCTAAGGCCGACGCCTTAATCGTTACAGCTCATAGCAGTGGCAAATGCAGGTCGGGATGTATCTTGACCAATAGTCTTTACCACGAAACCATCGCCACCAAATGTGATCGCGGCCACCTCAGACCAATCAGCCCGCGAAACGATCGTTTCAGGCATACCGTTACAGGTGCGAATACCACCAGCAATTTTTCGTTCGCCAATGCGTTGGTTCGTATAGCTCGCCAACTCACTGACAAAGCGTAATTCGCCGCCTTCAACTCGCCAAATTATCAAAGTCTTGGCAAGATGTGGGCAGTCGATATAGGCCAGTTCAATTAACCCATCACCGTCTAAATCCGCAGCCCCAAGAGGGGCAAGTCAACGGTTTGAACGCCCGATATTTGGCGTGACAGCAACCAATCCAGTTTCGTCGTAGATGGCCAGCTTCGCACCAAGTCGCGCGTTGCTTTGCACCACAACCACTTCAGGTGATCCATCCGCGCCCACATCCAACAGACGCGGCGCGGTGTCTTCAAAAACATCTGACTTGGGTAGCGTGATTGTAACCGTCTTGGCGTTACTCAGCCTGATCACAAGTGCTCCATGCTCAATCGCATCGCCCAGAATGCCATGCTCATAACGAGTTGTTGGATCAGTCTAGGCTGCACCGGTAATGGTTTGTGCGACAGCCCAGTGGGCTAATGGCAACAAACACACGATCAGCAGCGCGCGGCGAATGGAGCGCAGCAACGCGCATTACGACAGACGCCGCGCGCCATTCAACATTAGATTTGCTTTTCTGGCATCTTGACGATCAAGCCATCAAGATCAGCTGTAACCTTCATTTGGCAGGTCAGGCGTGACAATTTCTCGTCAGGCTCATATGCGAAATCCAACATGTCGGTTTCCATGTCGTCCTTGGCTGGAACCTTCTCAACCCATGATGCATCCACATAAACGTGGCAGGTGGAGCAGGCACATGCGCCGCCGCAATCGGCTTCGATACCTGGAATATTGTTGTCGCGTGCACCTTCCATAACGGTCATGCCGTTGGCAACTTCAACAACGTGCTCTTTGCCACTGTGTTCGATGTAAGTGATTTTGGCCATTCCGGTCCCCTTCAAAAACGTTTGAAACTGTCTACCCAGCGCCTATCCCCAAGACCAGCCCCTATTTCATGGATCCTCTTATCAGGCCTTTTTCGACACCAACTTGCATCAAACGTATCTGGTGTTAGGCAGGATCCCAAAAACCGATTAACTAGGTGACAAAGAACGCACAGACAAAGCACATGACCAAACCTACCCCTAATCGTTGTGACCCTTTTTGCATTGGTTGGCTGTAATATGCCTAACATCTGCACGCCCTCGCCGAATTCGCTTCAAACCATCGGCTTTGCTCAAGACGCACCAGATGGTGCAGCACCCGACACCTGTTGGGGCAAAACAATTTCGCCTGCGATCATCGAAGCTATTTGCCCAAATTTGATGACAGATGATTTTGTCGCAAGCCTGCAACGCGCACTCAGCCTACGTGGGGCATATCGTGGTAAAGTGACTGGTTTGATGGATGACAAAACCCGCCGGGCCATTAGCAAGTTCCAGCAAGGCTGCTTTGAAAACGGTAATCTGACGGTTGCATCGGCGCGGACATAAGAGCTTATCGCAATCCCTCGCCCGGCTGAATAGTTCCATAAAAAAGGCACCCCAAAGGGTGCCCTTTCGCGGTCGTTTAGATCAGCTTATTCAGCAAGGCTTAGAGCCACAAAACGCGGATCACCGTCCCTGCGTATAAGCAACAGCAATGACTTGCGTCCCGCGTCTTTGACCTCGGCCAGACGGGTGTCCAGATCTTCAATACTGATGATCTTTTCTTGCCCAGCTTCAGTGATCAGATCACCCGCACGTAGACCTTTTTCATAGGCTTCAGCCGTGTCATCGACATCCGTGACCAGCAAACCTTCTTGCTCTGCATCAAGACCCAACTGCTCACGCAACGTATCCGTCAAGGCACTGAGCGTCAGGCCCAGAACCTCCTTAGTCAAAAGTGCTGGAGCCTTTTCTGGTTCCTCGGCAGAAGTTTGCACAGCTTTCTCTGCGTCTTCGCGGCGACCAAGAATGACCTTCAAAGTCCTCGATTTGCCTTCACGCAAAACAATCACGCGCACAGATTTACCAACTGGACTGTTGGCAACAGACCGCACAAGACCACGTGTGTCAGCAACTGGTTTTCCGTCAAAGCTAACAATGATGTCACCGTCCAGCATTCCACCTTCTTTGGCCGGACCTTCTTGAACAGAATTCACCAAAGCGCCCTCTGTGCTGTCCAATCCGAATCCTTCAGCCAGATCATCAGTCAGGTCTTGGATGCGCACACCCAACCAACCACGGCGGGTTTCACCAAACTCGCGCAATTGATCAACAACGCGGGTTACGACGTTGGACGCCATAGAAAAACCGATGCCGATAGAACCACCATTTGGCGACAATATCGCAGTGTTCACGCCAATCACTTCGCCGTCCATATTGAACAATGGGCCGCCAGAATTGCCGCGATTGATCGCTGCATCCGTTTGGATGTAGTCGTCATATGTGCCGCTAAGCGCACGGTTGCGTGCTGAAACGATGCCCGCCGAAACAGAAAAGCCTTGGCCAAGCGGATTGCCCATCGCGATGACCCAGTCGCCGACACGTGACTCATCGCTGTTGCCAAACGGAACAAACGGCAATGCCGCATCTGTTTCGACTTTCAACAATGCGATGTCAGTCTTTGGGTCTGTCCCAATCACCTTTGCTGGGAGTTCTTCACCAGAAAAGAATTCGATAAGGATTTCATCCGCTCCTTCAATCACGTGATTGTTGGTGACAACGTACCCGTCTTCAGAAATGACAAATCCAGAACCAAGGGCAGAAGAACGACGCGAGCGCTGTCCATCGTTACCCCGAGGGCTATTGTTAAATAGATCTTCCAGCGGTGACCCTTCAGGAACAATACCCTGCGGGCCCGTTGGGCGCTCAACAACAGTTGAGGTTGTAATGTTCACCACGGATGGACTGATTTGCTCGGCCAATGGGGCCAAACTTTCGGGGCGTGCATTCGCCATCATGGCTTGCGCCAACACCAGCACAGTCACCAATAGACCCAGCCATAGGCTGCGCATTTCAACGACAGATTTCATTTCTTTCGACAAGGCTACCGCTTTGGGCTGCATTTATCGTCTCCTGTAAGTACGGGCCACTTCGAGCGATTTTGCGCATCAATACGCGTCACATACAGCCTGCATCTAGGGTGTGCAGACTGCAACCTGAAACATGGTGCGCAGACGCGGTGCTTTCAAGGAATTCTCAAGAAACCGTGAAGCGAAGGGTAGTGCATTGAAACATTTGGCCCTCTTTGGCGGTTTTTTACAGACTTACGCCCAGTTGGAACGCGCCCCACACCAACAGCAAACCAAACACAAAAACCAAGCCGCCCATTTGGCGCCGCGATGGTTCGGGTAGGCTACGCAAAATTTCAAGGACCTGTTCAATAAGCGAAGGGGCTAGCATATATGCTAGCCCCTCTACGATCATGACCAACCCAATGGCCAATAAAATCATTTCAATCACTTTGCAGCAGCGCCTTGATCACTCTTAAAGTAGTTAAAGAACTCGCTGTCAGGCGAAATAACCAAGGAAGAATTTTTGCCAGTAATCGCTTTTTCATAGGCAGTCAAAGACCGGTAGAATTCAAAGAATTCTTGATCTTGACCATATGCTTCCGCAAAGATTTTGTTACGTGCCGCATCAGCTTCACCCTCAGCGATACGTGCATCACGGCGCGCTTCAGACAAGATTTCCTCATACGTACGGTCTGCCAACGCTTGAACACGTTGTGCAGCCTCTCGACCACGCGCACGTTCATCCGTTGCTTCACGCTCACGTTCCGCAATCATCCGCTGCAAGGTCGCAGCAAAGTTTTGCTCTGGAAGGTTGGTTTGACGCAGACGCACATCCACAATCGATAGGCCAAGTGCCTTAGCACGCGAGTCAGACTGATCACGAATTTGAACCATCAATGCCGCGCGCTCTGGGGATAGGATGGTGTTAGAAGTCACACCTTCAGAACCCAAAACAGCACGAATTTGCGAGTCTAGAATACCGCGCAACTGCACTTCAGCTTCACGTTCACCGCCACCACCAAGCGCTTGGCGGAACTGTTTCACGTTTGTGATACGATACAAAACAAATGCATCGACCTCTAGACGACGATCATCGGCCGGTGTGACCTCGATCAATTCCGTTTCCATAGTCAAGATACGGTCTTCGTAACGTGCAACTTCATCCAGCAATGGGATTTTAAAGCCCAAGCCAGGTTCCGTGATCTCTTGTTTAATTTGACCAAAACGCAGAACCAGAACTTTTTCGCGCTCGTCCACAATAAAGATCGATGAAAGAATACCTGCGATTGCAATCACAAAGACAGGGATCAAATAGCTAGAGTTACGCATTAGTTTGACCCTCCGTTTTTACGTAATTCGTTCAGGGGAAGATAGGGAACGACGCCCTGCCCTCCATCGGTGTTGTTTTCAAGAATAATCTTGTCCACATCGCCCAGAACCTTCTCCATCGTCTCAAGATGAAGACGTTTGCGGGTTACTTCTGGGGCCGCTTGATATTCGTTCAAAACTGCCAAGAAACGGCTGGCTTCACCAACAGCGTCATTGACCACACGGGCGCGATAGCCCTCAGCGGCTTCAAGCAACTGAGCAGACTCACCACGGGCTTCCGCAGTTTTCTGGTTTGCATATGCATCCGCTTGACGTTCTAGGCGGTCGCGCTCTTGTTCAGCTGCCTGCACATCACGAAACGCATCCACAACAGAAACGGTTGTTACGTTACCGTTTGCATCGACCATGCGCACTGTCTGGCTTGGTGGATCGACCTTCTTTACGTTCACACGCAGAATGTTGATACCTGTTTGGCGGTTGTCCAAAGTAAGTTGGATCAATTCGCGCACGTCGACTTCAACGCTGGCACGGTCACGGTTCAAAATCGGAGCCAATTCGGATTCAGCGATAACTTCACGCATCGCAGCCTCAGAAATCGCAATCACTGAAGATTCAGGAGAGCGTAGCGAGAATTTGAAATCACGCGCGTTTTTGACGTTCCAAACAACTTCAAAATCGATGTCTACGATGTTTTCGTCTGTTGTCAGCATCAAGCCATCATTGCCAGACGTCCGCGCAACACCAATTGTCTCGGTGCGGTTAGTTGTGACGTCAAAAACTTCAGCTTTGACCAGTGGCCAAGGAGCGAAGTTCAGACCCTCAGTACCGATGCCCGAGAATTCACCAAGGAACAATTCAATGGACTGCTGCTCTGGGCGCACAGTATAGAAGCTTGTCATCCCCCACAACACTGCAGCTGCCAAAAGACCAAGCCCGACTGTGCCGCGCGTCAGTGCAGGACCGCCACCACCATTGTCAGCGCCATTGCCGCCGCCAGTGCCACCGCGGCCGCCCATTAGGACGCGCAGTTGCTCTTGGCCTTTTTTGACCAGCTCATCAATCTCTGGGATTTGTGACCCATCGTTGCCCGGCTTACGCCCGCCACCGTTGTTGCCATTGTCCCCACGGTTTCCGCCGCCATTGCTGCCGCCGTTGTTACCGCCCGAATTGCCGCCGCCCCCCCAGGGGCCGCCTGTATTGCCAGCCATTTTCGCGTCATTCCTTAAATTTAGAAACTTTAAACTTGCTCTATACCTGTGCTTTCAGGACAGAAAATCAAGCCATCTATCTCTATGTTTTACGTGTAGGTGTTTTCATTGTGACCATTTCTTCCGACATTGTGGGGTGAACCGCAACCGTCCGGTCGAAATCTTCTTTTGTAGCGCCCATTTTGACCGCAATCCCTGCCAGTTGGATCATCTCGCCTGCATTCGGCGCAACGATATGGCAACCCAAGACAACGCGCGTTGCTTGGGAGACGATCAGTTTCATCATGACGCGATCGGGTCTGCCTGCGAATGACGACTGCATTGGCTTGAATGTCGTCGCATAAACTTCAATCGGTTCAATTTCAGCCGCTGCTTCCTCAGACAATCCAACGGTTCCCATTTCAGGCTGCGTAAAAATCGCGGATGGGATCAAATCGTGATCGACAGGTGTTGGGTTGGCGTTGAACACAGTCTGAACAAAAGCCATGCCTTCGCGGATCGCAACAGGTGTCAGGTTCACACGGTTGGTCACATCGCCAATCGCATAGATCGATGGAACACCAGTTTGGCTATACTCATCCACAACAATTTCGCCACCACGGCCCAGCGCGCCGCCAGCTTCTTCAATACCCAAACCATCCGTGTTCGGTTTGCGGCCCGTTGCAAACAAAACCTGATCGAAAATAGCTTCGGCGCCAGTGGTCGACTTAACCAAAACCCCATCGTCACGTTTTTCCATCTCAGCGATGTTCGTGCCCAGTTGTAGATCAATGCCTTTTTCGACCATTTGGTCCGCAATCAATGTACGCGCCTCATTGTCAAAGCCACGCAAGATTTGGTCGCCACGGTAATATTGCGTCACCGAAACGCCCAAACCATTCATGACGCCTGCAAATTCAGACGCGATGTAACCGCCGCCGATAATCAGCATCGTTTTTGGCAGTTCTGGCAGATCGAACAAATCATCAGACACGATACCCACATCCGCATTTGGAATGTTGGGACGTGTCGGGCGACCACCCACAGCGACCAAGATGTGCTTGGCTGTCTTTTCTTCACCCGAGGACAAGACAACCGTGTGCGCGTCTTTGACAGTTGCCCGTGCATCGAATGTCTCGACACCAGAGTTGGCAAGCAACCGGCGATAGATGGCCTCAAGGCGATCCAGTTCAGTGTGCATAGACACTTTAAAGCGGTCCCAGTTGAAATTACCCAACGTGATATCCCAACCATATGCTCCAGCTTCCGCCTCAACACCGCTGTAACCCGATGCAAATACCATCAGCTTTTTGGGGACACAGCCGCGAATAACGCAGGTGCCGCCGTAACGATCCTCTTCTGCCAATGCGACTTTCGCACCATGTTCACCAGCTGCAACACGGGCTGCACGTACGCCGCCAGAGCCACCACCAATAACAAAAAGATCGTAGTCGAATGCCATAGGCTTAGTCCTTGTTATGAAAAATCGCTAAACAGGTTGTCTGTTTCGACAGGATCAAGGCGGTCTGTTTCGACCGTCCCCGTATTAATATCACGTATCTCGACACGGCCATCACCGAAGCCGATTACGACTGCATCACAGATATCAATAAACAGACCGTTTTCAACCACACCCGGCATTTGATTAATCACCATCGCCAACTGGCGTGCGTTTCCAATGCGGTTTAAATGAAGGTCCAGAATATGGTTCCCCTCATCCGTGATAAACGGGCGATGTCCATTCATGCGCAGCGTCGACTGACGGCCCAAAACATCCATAGAAATAAGGGTTTCTTCGACCAGCGCTTGGGTGGTCTGCCAACCAAAGGGAATGACCTCGATTGGCAATGGAAAATTGCCCAAGGATTCAACCTCTTTGCCGATGTCCGCGATAACAATCATTTGATCAGAAGCCGTCGCCACGATCTTCTCTTGTAGCAATGAACCACCTCCACCTTTGATCAGGTTTAGGTCGCTGTTAAACTCATCTGCACCATCAATGGTTATGTCTAACCACTTGGCTTGATCCAACGAAATAATATCAAGTCCAACTTCGTGCGCCAATTCAGCAATGCGGGTCGATGTGGGAACACATTTAATCCGCAGGCCATCATTGCGTACGCTTTCACCCAAAAAACGCACCAACCACGCAGCAGTTGATCCGGAACCCAATCCAACGCGCATGCCGTCCTCGACGTATTGTGCAGCCCGTTTGGCAGCAACAAATTTTGCCTTGTCGATTGGTGACAATTCTCCGGCCATAGCAGCGACTCCCCAGTTACTGCAAACCTTATACAAAAGTGCTGGCTAAGGTGCGAGAAGAAAGCACCCCCTTAATCTCGCACAAATGCATCGCAAAAATGGGTCACGTCCCCTCTTCACTTCGAAATGTCGTTTTCGGAAAGACCTATAGTACCATCTGCCGTATTCATTAAGGCATGAGCTATGTCCGGCATTACGCCCCTGATAACGCATCCCTTGTGATCCGCCTTGCCCTGGAACAAGTTGGAGCGCCCTATAGGTGTGCACTAGTGGACCGTCGCCAAGCGGCCCAACGTTCGAATGCCTACATGGCCCTGAAGCCCAATGGTTTGATCCCAACACTGGAAACGGATCAGGGGCCCATCTTTGAAACAGGCGCTATTCTGCTTTGGCTGGCCAATCGCCACGGCGGCGTAGGCCCTGCCCCAGACAGTGCTGAGCGTGCAGACTTCCTGACGTGGTTGTTCTTTTTGTCTAACACCGTTCACTCCGCCTTGCTTATGTTGTTTTATCCTGAGCAATTCATTGGCGCTGACCCTATCCACCAAAGTACTTTGCGCGCAAACGCGGCAAACGCATTGGTTCGTTATCACACCCAACTCAATGGCCTTGTGGCCCACGGACATACATGGTGCGGCGGGCAAAAGCCCCGCGCTTTGGATTTTTACATCGCGGCCACATTGCACTGGCCCGCCATTTGCCCACGAGATTATGACCGTAGTTGGCACAGCATGGCCAACTGCCCAGCCCTCCATGACATGTGTCAGCGCTTGGAAACACTCGCGCCCGTTTATTCATTAATCCAAGCAGAAGGTATGAACGCAACCCCGTTCACAAAACCCGCAGCACCAAACGCTCCTGAAGGAAGCCCAATCTAATGTTCCTATCCGTTTTCGAAATGTTCAAGGTTGGCATTGGGCCGTCCTCTTCCCACACGATGGGACCGATGGTGGCCGCCGCCCGTTTCCTTGACATGATGCGCGCCTCACCGTTTGAATTTTCAGGTATTAAGGCGTCCCTGCACGGATCCTTGGCCTTTACGGGTATAGGCCACGCAACAGATCGCGCGACGATCCTTGGCCTTGCGGGGTTTCTGCCCGACACCTACGACAATGATAAGGCTGATGCGGTTCTCACGACCATGCGAAAGACAAACACGCTGACCCCTGCAGACCTGCCGACGCTGAATTTTAATCCAAAGACCGATATGATCTTCGACTACGACACACAGCTTGATGGGCACGCAAATGGAATGATCCTGATGGCAACCGACAAACAGGGCGATGTCACCCTTAGCCAAGTGTTCTATTCTATCGGCGGCGGCTTCGTCATGACAGAACAGGAATTGGCCGCAGGCAAAGCCACCGATGAAGGTGCCTCAGTCCCCTTTCCATTCAAATCAGCCACTGAAATGCTGAAGATGTCCAAAACCTCTGGCAAAACCATCGCCGCAATGAAACGCAGCAATGAAGAAGCCCGTGGCGGCGCGGCCAACCTGAAAAAAGGAACCGCGCGTTTGTGGCAAGTGATGAACGATTGCATCAACCGCGGCCTTGAAACAGATGGTATTCTACCCGGTGGCCTGAACGTGAAACGCCGCGCCAAAGGCATTCATGACGCATTGTTGGCTGAACGGGGTATGAACCAACAAGCACCTCACACCATCAATGACTGGATGAGCGTCTATGCCATGGCCGTAAACGAGGAAAACGCCGCTGGTGGTCAAGTTGTTACCGCCCCAACAAACGGGGCTGCAGGCGTGTTGCCAGCAACTCTGCGCTATTACCTTGACCACGTACCAGGCGCATCAGAGTCCCATATCGAAGATTTCCTGCTGACTGCTGCCGCCATTGGGGGTCTAGTGAAATACAACGCCTCTATTTCTGGTGCCGAAGCGGGTTGTCAGGCCGAAGTGGGGTCTGCCGCAGCCATGTCCGCTGCGGCCCTATGCGCCGTAATGGGCGGATCACCCGAACAGGT
>JABGTH010000009.1 GCA_018647275.1 Paracoccaceae bacterium | reverse complement strand
TGCTGGTATTTTGAAACAGGTTTTCACTTCTGACTTGCGTCCATCCACACTTTTGGGACACCTATCGTCATGTGCTCCCATGCAAATGCCTTCACCACATGCAAGTGGAACGAAATCAACACTATCATATGTAAGTCTTCTGACATCGCCTAATCCTTGTGATGAGGGTGAAAGCGGAATTCCATCAATCCTTTCTCTTTATAAAGAGGATGGAAAGCGTGAGAAGTGGCACCAACGATGGCCCGACCATTGCGTTGTTAGCAGACTCGGCGGCAATCAATCCTTCGGGATGACCCGTGCCGAATTTATCCCGATCAGGGCTGAATTTCTTGGATTGATCATAGGCGACGAGGCCAGCGATTTGGCCGCCGACACCCGGGATGAGGCCGATGATGGAACCGGTGATTGTGCCGATGCCCACAGCGCGTTTGTAGCGGAACAACTCGGATATTGCACCTTTGATCGGATGCTTTTGGACTTGGATCGCTTCGGCCCCGTCATTTTTGCGGCCCTTGGCAAACATGGTGATGACTTGCGGGATTGCGAATAGACCGATCAAGGCCGCAATGATGTTAATGCCCCCGCCCAATGAGGGGTGAAAGATAAAGCGTTGAGCGCCCATGATGTCGTCAAAGCCGATTGTCGCAAGCCAAAGACCGATACAGCCGGACAGTAATCCTTTGACTACTGATTTAGAATCCAGCGATCCAATGACTGTTACCCCAAGGATGGCGAGCCAGAACAGGTGGCTGGGACCGAATGCGAGCGCCCATTGCGCTAAGACGGGTGTGAGGAAGATGAGCAGTAAAACGCCAAACACACCACCGACAGCGGAGGAAAGGAAGGACAGCTGTAGCGCTTTTGCCCCTTCACCTTTCAGGGCCATCGCGTGCCCATCAAGCGTAGTGGCAATATTCGCAGGCGCACCTGGAATTTTGAGAAGGATAGCGGAAACTGCGCCGCCCGCGACGGTCGAAGTGTAGGCTGCGCCAAGCAAGATCAACCCTTGAGCAGCCTCTAGTTGAAAGGTGAATGGGATCAACAAGGCAACCGCCATAGTTGGTGAAAGCCCGGGTGTCGCGCCAAGGATTAGACCACCAATTGTACCCAGCAACAGCAGGCCAAAGTTGATCGGTGTGAAAACGTCACCAAAGTAATAGATGAATTCCATGCGTCGGTGTTCCAGTCTTACCTGTTGTTGACCTATAAGGTTAGATGATGAAAATAGTATTGCAAATGTTTTCATAAATTAGCAGAAATTGGCCTTTAAATGACTGATATTAAAAAAGATAAAGTAGATATTTTCGCCGTCGCAAAGCGCGCGAAAGTTTCGATTTCTACTGTCTCGCGCAGTTTCAATCACCCCGATCTTGTAAATCCGGCGACTCGCAAGAAAATTGACACGGCCGTGCGCAAGCTTGGTTATATCCGTAATCGCGCAGCCCAAACTATGCACGGCATTCGCAGTGGAACCATCGGCCTAGTCGTGCCCACAATTGATCACGCTATCTTTGCCGAGGTGATTCAAGCTTTTTCAGACAGTGTGGATAAGCATGGGTTTACGATACTCATCGCTTCGCATGGTTACGATTTGGAAAAAGAATACGCGGTTTTGAGAAAATTCCTTGAACATCGTGTCGACGGAGTTGCCCTCATTGGCGAAGACCATTCAGAGGAAACTTACGACCTAATTGAACGCCAATATATTCACGCAATATCACTTTGGAATTATAATGAGGATTCACGTCTCTCGTGTGTTGGCTCAGATAACAAATTGGCGGGCTGCTTGGCGGCACAACATCTTATCGATCTCGGTCATTTGGAAATCGGTCTGGTGTTCCCACCAACCGTTGACAATGACCGCGCACGCGAGAGACGAAATGGTGCGCAATCCGTTCTGACCAAAGGTGGTGCCCGAGTTTATCCGCAGTGGGACATTGAAAGTACATACAGTATTGCTGACGCTAAAGACGCAGCTTTACGAATTTTAAAAACAGAGCACCGCCCAAGTGCAATACTATGTGGGAATGATGTTTTGGCGATGGGGGTTTTGTATGCTGCGCGAAGTTGCAATTTGAATGTCCCCGAAGACCTATCAATAATTGGAATAGGCGATTTCAAGGGTTCAAATGAAGTGGAGCCCGGTTTGACGACAATTCGCCTACCTGCTCGGGAAATTGGACGTCAAGCTGGTGAGTATCTTAGCCGTTCGATCATTGGTGAATCGGTAGGCAGAAGACGGGTTAGCTGCAATATTGAATTGATTCTACGAGGGACTTGCAAACCCAAGCCTTGAAATCTCTAAAGGTAGCTAAGCTCAAGAACCAGACATTGGTGCGCGTGCAGCTAATGGCAGCAAAGTCCGCACACTGTGAGTTCGCCCATCATCGAATTTAGCACGTGCCGCGAAAGTCCGGCCTGACGGGCCGCACCGCAGCATCGCCGATGACAGCTTTGGGCCGGAAGCTGACCTGCCAACCCGTCCAGCTTTGGGAGCAAGCCAAAAAATGTCACTCTGATCTGATGCACAAATCAGGACCGCTTTCGGGACCGCTTATATATTTTAAATTTGGAATAAGTGTCTGTAACTAAATGTAAATACAGAAAGTTCGACGTCCTCTTCTGGGCACCACATAAACCAAACAAGTATTTAATAAATATAATTTAAATGAATTACTAG
>JABGTH010000265.1 GCA_018647275.1 Paracoccaceae bacterium | reverse complement strand
ATCCACATCGGGATCATGGCGGGGAAGTTGAAAGGCGTGATGCCTGCAGTCACACCCAAAGCTTGGCGCATGGAATACATGTCGATGCCGGGGCCTGCAGAGTCAGTGTAGTCGCCTTTGAGCAGCTCAGGGGCACCGATGCAGTATTCAACCACCTCAAGGCCGCGCTGCACGTCGCCTGCGGCGTCGGGCAAAGTTTTACCGTGCTCGCGGGAAAGAGCCTCGGCCAGTTTGTCCATGTTGTCGTTAAGCAAGCCCACGAACTTCATCATCACGCGTGCGCGGCGTTGTGGGTTTGTTGCAGCCCATTTTGGCTGTGCAGCAGCAGCGAATTGTACCGCTTGGTCCATTTCAGCAGTAGATGCCAATGGGCACTTGGCCTGAACTTCGCCGGTGGCTGGGTTCATAACGTCTGCGAAACGGCCTGACGTGCCTTTGACATGTGCGCCGTTGATGTAATGCGTGAGCTCTTGCATGTGGGAATCCCTTTGGTTGATTTAACGATAGCTTAGTCTTGCAAAAAATCACGCAACAGGGGAAAGATGTCAAAACAGTTTTGCATTTTTGTAGGTGCGGGAATGAGACAATGAGTAGGGGCTTTGCTACCAGCCTGCGGCCTCCCCCAGAGTTTATGGGGTAAAGTGAAGGTGGGTGAAAACTGGAGTGATGGTTCATGCAAGACAATTGGGATGATGTGCGTTTGTTTTTGGCGGTGGCGCGTGAGGGTGGGTTGTCTGCCGCTGGCAAGCAGTTGCGCCTTGATCCTGCGACGTTGGGGCGGCGCATGGCGCGCTTAGAGACGTCCTTGGGTACAGGATTGTTTGTGAAATCCCCCCAAGGCTATGCGCTGACTGTTGCGGGGGCTGAGTTGTTGAGCCGTGCAGAGGAGGCAGAGACCGCGATGCGCGTCGCCACCAGCAGCCTGCCGGTGCAAAGGGACAGTTTGACAGGTCAAATGCGTATCGGGGCCCCTGATGGCCTTGCGAACTATATCTTGCCGCAGGTCTGTGCGGCTTTGGCGGTTGAGCATCCGGAGTTGGATATTCAGATCGTGGCCTTGCCACGTGTTTTCAATCTGTCACGCCGTGAGGCGGATTTGGCGATTGGAGTAAGTGCCCCAACGGCTGGTCGTTTGACGGTTCAGAAGATAACGGATTATCGCCTGCATTTGGCGGCATCTGAGGCGTATTTGAAAGGTGCGGACGAGATAACGGAAAAGGGTGCGCTGCGCGATCACCGGATTGTGGGATATATTCCAGACATGATCTTTGATCGTGAGTTGGATTACTTGGCTGATATTGGGGTAGGGCGCGTGCCGCTTGCTTCTAACTCTGTATCTGTACAGTTGCACCTATTGCGCCGTGGCAGTGGCGTGGGCGTGGTGCACGATTTTGCGATGCCCTTTGCGCCTGAGTTGCGATTTGTGCTGCAAAACGAAATTGCGCTGACGCGCAGTTTCTACATGATCCGTCACGAGGATGATCGCCAGAATGCAAAGCTGGCGCAGTTTGCTCAAGCTCTGGCTGATGGGGTGCGCAAGGAGGTTTTTCGCCTTGAAGCAGGAATCTTGACTTAGACAACTTTTGCGGCAACCCTATAATTATTCACTACATATTTTAGGAGAGTATCTATGCTGGTATATCAAATTCTAAAGTCAAAACCTGACGATGCAGTTGTCACTGTGAAATCAGGGTCTTTGGTCTCAGAAGCGGCAAAAATACTTTCGGACCGTAAGATTGGTACCGTTGTTATTTCTCAGACTGGTAAGGACGCAAAGGGCATTTTGTCCGAACGTGATATCGTGCGCGCAATTGCCAATCGAGGCGCCAGCTGTCTGATGGATAAAGTTGACACCTACATGACCTCTAAGCTTGTGACCTGTTCGCGTAATGAAAGCGCAGACAACGTTTTGAAGATGATGACAGAGGGCCGTTTTCGCCACATGCCCGTGGTAGAAGCAGGGGATATGGTTGGCTTGATAACGATTGGTGACGTTGTAAAAGCGCGGCTAAGTGAATTGGCGATGGAGAAAGATGCGCTTGAGGGCATGATAATGGGTCACTAGGCTTTTTGTTGGTCTGTTGACGCTAACACTCGCTTGCAATCTTTGGCGCAAAATGATTGCTTGCGCGCAACTTAATTATGTCACGGAGCGTGGCCATGCGCGTAGGACTATACCCAGGAACCTTTGACCCGATAACTCTGGGTCACGTTGATATTATACGCCGCGCCAGCATGCTGGTGGACCGCTTGGTCATTGGTGTTGCGATTAACCGCGACAAGGGGCCGTTGTTTACCCTTGAGGAACGCGTGGCGATGATTGAAGCCGAGTGCGCCAAGTTGTCAGAACAGACAGGCACAGAGATCGTCGCACACCCCTTTGAGAACCTTTTGATCGATTGCGCCCATGATGTTGGGGCAACTATGATCATTCGTGGCCTTCGCGCTGTAGCCGATTTTGAGTATGAATATCAGATGGTTGGCATGAACCGTGTGCTGGATGATAGTGTTGAAACTGTCTTCTTGATGGCCGAGGCAAAGCATCAAGCAATCGCATCCAAGCTGGTAAAAGAAATTGCCCGTCTTGATGGCGACGTCAGCAAGTTTGTAACACCGTTGGTGAACCAAAAGCTGAAAGAACGCTTGGGCTAATCTGTATCAATTCTGACGATTTACCAACAAAAAAGGTGCGCCCGAAAGCGCACCTTTTTCTTTGTCTCAAAGGTTGGTTTTGCCTTAAGCGAAGCTGCCCATCTTAACGGCTGTGTCCAACATGCGGTTCGAGAAACCCCACTCGTTGTCATACCACGTCAAGATGCGCACCATGTTGCCATCCAGAACCTTAGTTTGGTCGTTGTGGAACGTGGAAGATGCAGGATCGTGGTTGAAGTCTGTGCTGACCATTGGAAGGTCAGTGTAGGCAAGAACACCCTTCAACGGGCCATCAGCTGCTGCGCGGATAGCTGTGTTTACTTCTTCAACGGTAGTGTCGCGTGACGATTCGAACGTCAGATCCACACAAGATACGTTTGGTGTTGGAACGCGGATCGCAACGCCGTCCAGTTTGCCGTTCAATTCAGGCAATACAAGGCCAACAGCCTTAGCAGCGCCCGTAGATGTTGGGATCATAGACAATGCTGCAGCGCGACCGCGATATAGATCTTTGTGCATCGTATCTAACGTTGGCTGGTCGCCTGTATAGCTGTGGATTGTGGTCATAAAGCCTTTGTTGATGCCGATGGCATCGTTCAAGACCTTAGCAACAGGGGACAGGCAGTTGGTTGTGCAGGACGCGTTGGAAACAACGTAGTCGTCTGCAGTCAATGTATCGTGGTTTACACCGTAAACGATTGTTTTGTCTGCGTCTTTGCCTGGCGCTGAAATCAGAACGCGGGTTGAACCGTTATCAAGGTGGGCCTGACAGGCCTCTTTGGATGTGAAGATACCGGTACATTCCATCACAACGTCAACATCAGACCATGGCAGGTCGGCTGGGTTGCGGATTGCAGTCACGCGCATTGGGCCACGGCCTGCGTCAATTGTATCTTCGGTTGTTGTTACGGTGCCTGGGAAACGGCCGTGGACGGAATCAAAACGCAGCAGGTGTGCGTTTGTTTCAACGGGACCAAGGTCATTGATCGCCACAACTTCCAAATCTGTGCGACCTGATTCAAGCAGTGCGCGCAATACGTTACGGCCAATACGGCCAAATCCGTTGATTGCAATTTTAGTGGTCATGTGCGGGTTCCTTCTTTAACGGTGTCGCTCGTCATATATGACAAATTCATGTTAACGCTAACATTGTCATTTTGAAGGTTTTGTCAACCGTGAAACCTCACCAGCGTTTAGCGCCAGAAAGCCAGCCATTCTGTGAATTCAGCGAGTTTTTTCGTTAAAAAGATAAGGTAGGCGGTGTAGCTCATAAAAAAATCAACACACAGACCGATCACGATAATCAGACCAAGAACGAATGCGATTGGGTTTGTCATGGCATCAGGCCTAAAACAACGAAATGGTAGGGCTGACATGCCAGCCTTACCCCAATCTCGCAAGTGTAGCTTTGTTAAGCCCGTGGCTTAATCTAACTGGCCCATCGCAACAGCCACATCGGCCATGCGCACAGAGAACGCCCATTCATTGTCATACCACGCAAGCACACGCACCATGCGGCCACCCACGACCTTGGTCTGGTCAGGGGCAAAGATCGAGCTGTGCTCAGTGTGGTTAAAATCGATCGACACCTTTTCTTCATCGTCATAGGCTAAGACACGGCCCATCGGACCCGCGGCAGCCTTGGCAATAGCGGCGTTTACTTCTTCGACCGTTACATCGCGCTTGGCATAAAACGTCAGGTCGACAGCCGAAACGTTGGGGGTAGGGACGCGCATCGCAGAGCCGTCCAATTTGCCCTTAAGCTGCGGGAGCACTTCACCCAGCGCCTTGGCAGCACCCGTTGACGTGGGGATCATCGCCATAGCCGCAGCGCGGGCGCGGTATAGATCGTCGTGGCGGCGATCTAGGGTGGGTTGGTCGCCGGTATAGCTGTGGATCGTGGTCATGATGCCAGACTCAATGCCGAATGCTGCGTCCAACACTTTGGCCAGCGGCGCAAGGCAGTTGGTGGTGCAGGACCCATTTGAGATCATCGTGTCATTGG
The DNA here is from genome assembly GCA_018647275.1 of Paracoccaceae bacterium. Taxonomy (GTDB): domain Bacteria; phylum Pseudomonadota; class Alphaproteobacteria; order Rhodobacterales; family Rhodobacteraceae; genus Ascidiaceihabitans. The sequence continues at coordinate 1,893 of JABGTH010000265.1, read as the reverse complement.
CCGCCATCAGCTCGTCGTTGACGCCAAACACCACGGTTTTATCCACATTTTTACCGGGGGCAGACAGCAGCACACGTTTCGCACCGTGCTCGATATGCTTTTTGGCTTTGTGCCCGTCGTTAAAATTGCCGGTGCATTCCAGCACAACATCGCAACCCGACCAATCCAGCTCGTCCATATTATAGGTCGAGAACATCTCGATCTCGCCGCGTCCCAGATCAAGGGTGCGATTGCCAACGGTGATGTCCTGAGGATAACGGCCATGGACAGAGTCATATTTGATCAGATGCGCAGCAGTGGCCAACGGCCCCGTGGCATTGACCTTAACAACTTCAATATCGTTGCGCAGCGATTGCGAGATATGAGACAGAGTGCAGCGCCCGATGCGGCCAAACCCGTTGATGCCTACTTTTACTGTCATTTTAGAATCCTCGAAATACCCAATTTCTATGATGTTCTTAGGGGGCTGGGTTTGATCAAGAAAGGGTTAAATGGATCAAAATCAAACTGTTAGCGACAACGGTAGCGCAAACATCGATGATGGCGCTAACAAAAGTAGAGGTACTTGTGCAAAGATTTGCATTGGGTGGGAAAAAGCTAAAGATGGAGATGGAGATGGAGATGGGGGTGGTTGTGATGAGCAACCAACGTGCTGGCCGTATGACTAGTTCTGAACATGCGGGTGCCACAACTTTAACTACACTCAGGCTAAGTCATTCGCTGAAGATGTTTTTTGGGATGTACCAGATGATTTTGAACGGCAGTAGGAGTGGTAAAAGTAGCTTTTGATAAGGCCAATAGCCAACTGATACCATGATGGCCGCTCAGTTTTGACAGGAGAATCGAACTCAATGGAAACTTGAACATTGCGATCCCCCTTTTCAAAGTTGGCGATGTTGGCCTTTGTTTTGGGCCGGTTTCTGAGCATCGCCCACATTTCAGACGTAAAAAGGGCGGGTGTATTGTACATAACACCCGCCCTCTTGTACATTTTAGCCGTTCAGCAGCGCCGAACGGTGCGTTAACGCTTTACATAAGCGCCTTGGCTTTCGCTGCCACATTTGCCGCTGTGATGTTGAATTGTTCGAATAATTCGTCCGCTGGCGCAGAGGCACCAAAGCTGTCCATGCCAACAAAATCAGCCTTGTTAGATTTGCCACGTTCGCCCAGCAACCACTGGTCCCAACCTTGGCGTACAGCCGCTTCAACACCCACACGAACTGGACCGCCCGGAAGCACGCGTTTGCGGTAGCTTTCGTCTTGCTGTGCGAACAATTCCATACATGGCATGGACACAACGCGTGTGCCGATCCCTTCCGCGTGTAGGATGTCACGTGCCGCCAATGCGATCTCAACTTCTGACCCTGAGGCCATCAAAATAACCTGACGTTTGCCCTCTGAATCCGCCAAAACATAAGCGCCTTGCGCGGTCAGGTTTTTGGTTTTGTGCTCGTTACGAACCGTTGGCAAACCTTGGCGTGTTAGGGACAAGACAGAAGGGGTCTCTTTGGTGGTTAGTGCGATTTCCCATGCTTCTGCCGTCTCTACAGTGTCCGCGGGGCGGAACACGTAAGTATTTGGTGTTGCACGTGAAATTGCAAGGTGTTCAACAGGTTGGTGTGTTGGGCCATCTTCGCCAAGGCCGATGCTGTCGTGCGTCATAACGAAAACCGTTGGGATTTTCATCAAGGCTGCAAGGCGCATTGCTGGGCGCGCATAGTCGGTGAAGCACATGAACGTTCCGCCGTATGGACGCACACCACCGTGTAGCGCCATGCCGTTCATCGCAGAGGACATGCCGTGCTCACGGATGCCCCAGTAAACGTAGCGACCCGCGCGTGTGTCCAGATCGAAGACACCCATATCAGGTGTCTTTGTGTTGTTAGATCCGGT